>JBILYJ010000018.1:0-24087 GCA_044377795.1 Reyranella sp.
AATCCCTCCGCGTGATCGCCAACGACATCTCGACCTCCTAAACGACGCTGTCGCTTCAAAGAATCGAGCCCCGACCTCCAGCGCAAATCACATAAGAGTCATCGGTTCAGACGGTTGGTATGATACGGCGCGTGAACAGCCGCCTCGTGAGCAACAGCAACGCCGAGACGCACTACACCGTCGAAGTTGTCTGCCGCGGCGCCGAGGAGGCAGAGATGCGATCGCTGCTGCTGAACGCGCTGGCGCAGGCGGGTCTTGGCCTGCGCCGGCTCGACAGCGAGGACATCGCCGATACGTCCAAGGTGACGGTGACCGCCCAGGCCGTGGCTGCCAAGCGCAACGACGCGGCGCTCGAGCAGATCGTCGGCCGCCTCAGCCTGGATCCCAACGTCACCGGCGTCACCTGGCAGATCGACCGCACGATTCCGGAATCCTGACCTTCCTCGCCAAGCGTCCGGTCACCTGATCGGACGCAGCGTCAGGGGCTGGCCTTCCACGGATCGGCGAAGCGCGGGTCGCTGACGAAGTCGCGGTCGGTCAGCGACTTCAGGAAAGCGACGAGCTCCTGCTGCTCGTCGGCCGAAAGACGGAAGCCCGGCAGGAACGAACTGGTGTTCGGGCCGCGCGCCCGTCCGCCCGCTTCATAGTGGGCGACGACCTCCTCCAGGGTGGCGATGCTGCCGTCGTGCATGTAGGGCGCGGTCAGCTCGACGTTGCGCAGGCTGGGTGTGCGGAAGCGGCCCATGTCATCGGCCCGCCCGGTATGTTCGAGCAGACCGGTATTGTCGGGCGGGTAAGCGCCCTTGCCGTCGCGGTCGTAGAGGCCGGTGTTATGGAAGGCGTACTCGGCGAACGGCTTGCGCGCATGCACGAGGCTGTCGGTCAGGTGCACGCCGCCATGACAGTGGAAGCATTCCAGCCGCTCGCTGAAGAACAGCGCCTCGCCGCGCTTCGCGGAGGCGGAGATCGCATCCGGCTCGCCGCCGTAACGGTAGCGGTCATACGGCGAGCCCGCGGAGACGAGGGCACGCTGGAAGGCGGCGAGAGCCTTGGTGATCGTGCCGAGATCGATGACGCCCGCGCGCTCGGGAAACGCCGCGCGGAAGAGCGCCGGATAGACCGGCTCGCGGCGCAGGTGGTCGAACAGCGCCTGCTCGCGCCCCGCCATTCCCATCTCGACCGGGCTCTCGCCGAACATCGGCACCAGCGCCTGCTGCTCCAGCCGGGTGAGCAGCGGGTTGGCCCAGGTCAGCACCGGCAGGTAGCCGGCATTGGCGAGCGACATGGCATTGCGCGGATGGACGTCGCCCGTAACGCCGCTCGGCGTCGGTCGCGCATCGGCGAAGGCCCGTGCCTGTTCGTGGCAGGAGGCACAGGACATCGTGCCGTCCGCCGACAGGCGCGGGTCGTAGAACAGGCGGCGCCCCAGCTCGACCTTGGCCTCCGACATCGGGTTGTCGTCGGGAACCAATGGCGGAGGCAGCCAGGCCGGGGTGTGCCAGCGGTAGCCCTGCTCGGTACGCGCCGCCGCGGTGACCAGGAGGAAGGTCGCCGCGGCGATCAGCAGGAGGCCGAGTGCCCGGCGCATCCGGTCAGGGACCGACGCGGAAGAACTTCTGGCTGCCGCCGGCGCCGGCGAAGGTCAGCCCGAAGTTGCGCATCAGCGGATTGCAGTCGCCGTCGGTCGGCGTCGACATGCAGCCGGCCGGGCTCTCCGCCTGGTTGGTGTCGACATCGACGCCCTCCAGCACCGACTTCAGGTCGGCGATCACGATGTTGCGCGCCGGATCGAAGGCGGGAAACTCGATGGTCGGCCGGTTGGGATTGGCGCAGGCCGACGGCGCCTTGTTGGTGCCCTCGGCGGCGCACTGGGTACTGCCGAGATGGATCGCGAAGCCAAGCCGGTTGCTGGCGGCTCGGTCGCCGAAGCGCGGCATGTCGCCCGGCTTCATGTCCTGCGGCCGGCCGCTGGTCGCGAGATCGATTCGCAGGAACTTGTAGCCCGCCTGCCAGTTCCAGAACAGCGAGGTCAGGTTGAGAGGCGAGGGCGCGATGGTCGAATCGGCATGGTTGAGGCCGAACGGCACGCCGAGCGTGAAGCGCAGGCCGCGATAGTCGCCGGCGGGCGCCGTTCCGACAATGACGTCGCGTGTCTCGTTCGTGCCGGTGAGGCAGGGGCCGGTGCGATTCTCGAAATCGAGCAGGGCGACATTGGCGTGCTGCCAACGGCCATCCTGTTCGAGCGCGAGGGGCACGGTCTTGCCGCTCGCGTCGACGAGCTGCACGTCGGAGACATAGAAGCGGAAATCGGACGGCGTCACGCGCGACCGGGTCGTGCCGATCCCGTCGTAGCTGTCGCCGCAGGCGAAGGGCTTGTCGCCCACCTGGGCGGCGAAGCGGATTGTCACCTTTCCGTCCTGCTGCGCGGCCGCCGGCGGTGCGGTGCCGCCGAGCGCCATGAGGGCGAGACCGGCGATCGCCAGCCCGTGCTTCGTCGTGAGAGGCGTCATCGGCTGTTTCCTCGTGCGTGTCATGATTGTTTCTTTCCCTGCTCTTGCCTCTCCAGCTCGGCCTCGCTCTCGCTGACCATGAGGACCAGGATCAGCATGCCGAGCCCGAGGAAGGCGATGGGCCCCGCGAATTCGAGACCGGCGACGTTGACGACGATCACGGCCAGCGCCGCGATGTTGGCGAGGCCGAGCGGCGTGCCGACGATGCGGCCGATGGCAGCCAATACCTGCCCCAGCACACCCGCGGCGACCTCGACGGCGAAGCGCACGAGGAGCAGCGGCCAGCGCAGCAGGGCGGCGATGGGCCCCGTTACGCTGCCCACCACGCGCACTGCGGCGGTGCCGGCCGCTATGGCGGCGGTGGCGATGGAGCGTCCCACGAGGCGGGGCAGGCCATGGCGATCGGCGAGCAGGTGGCCGGCAGTGCGCACGGCGGCCGGCAGGACGCCGAGGCCGATGCCGACCAGCACGCCGATCTGGGCGCCGCGCAGTCCGCCGGTCAGGAAGCCGATGAGGATGCAGAAGCCGGTGTTGATGGCGATGGCGATGCCAAAAGCGGCACCGCGATAGCGGTCGAAGAGTGACATGGTTTCTCCGTGGGAGATCTTGGAATGAAGGAAGGACTCGGCATCGACGGACCGCCCATCCGAACGGCTTCCGCCGGTCAGGTCGTGGTGGTGCCGCAGGCAGCGCGACGGGCGCGCGCGCAGGGCGGCCCGCGGCGCGGACTCAGGCGATGAAGGGAGGGGCGCGGGCCTGGTGGGGGCCGTCTCGTATGCCGGCCTTACGAACCGTGGGCGGAGCGGCCCTGACGGATGACGGCCGGGCGAGCGGCGGCTCGATACTGAACGCCGCCGACGGACCGACCATCACCGTCGCATGGGCGAGGCCGATGCAGCATTGATGGATCTTCCCGGCATCCGGGATCGGCGCCTCGCCGCTCTCGCTATCGGCGGCCGGCAAACAGAAGACGCCCCAGAAGCGCGCCGCTTCCATCGGTCCGCCGTCCCGCATCAGGACGGCATGAGCGAGCGGCTGGAGGAAATTGAGCGTGATCGCGAACAGGGCCGCGGCGAACGCGACCGCGCGCCTGCCGGTGATGGGGCCCGTACGATCCATGTCCTTATTCTACGGGCCGCGCGCCCCGCCCCTCAAGCGCAACCGGCCCGCGCAATGTCGCAGGCGGAGCCGAGGCGTCAGCCCAGCGCGCCGGCGCCGCGAAGCCGGTCGAGGCCCTGCTGGTCGTAGCCCAGTTCACGCAGCACCTCGTCGGTGTGGGCGCCGTGGTCCGGGCCGGCGCCGGGTGCCGCCGGTTCGGGGGCGAATGACATTCGGATCGGCGCGGAGATCGTGCGCGGCATGTCCTCCTGGCGTGTCGGCACGACCGCGCCGTTGGCGACGGCCTGCTCGTCGTCGGGCACGTCGCGCAGAATGCCGAGCAGGCCGAAGGTGATCTCGTGGCGGCGCAGGCGCTCCTTCCATTCGGGCCAGGGACGGCCCGCGAACACGGGATCGAGGATCGCCGCCAGGTCGGTGGCGTGGGCGCGTCGCTTCTCCGTCGTCTCGAAGCGCGGATCGTCCATCAGGTCGGTGCGCTCGAGCGCCTGGCAGAGTTCGGGCCAGAGCTTGTCCTCGCGCACGATGGTGAGCTGGATCCAGCGGCCGTCGGAGGTGCGGTACTGGTTGGCCAGCGCGCTACGCGGCTTGGTGCGCGGCGGACGCGGAGACACGAACGAGCCGAGCAGCGCGCCCTGGGCCAGGATCGCGTTGGACCACAGGCCGCTTGCATGCAGCGACGTGCCGACCTCGCTGCCCTCGCCGGTGCGCTCGCGGTGCAGCAGCGCCATGGCGATGGCGGCAAACAGGTTCATGCCGGCCATCTGGTCGCCCTGTGCGGGCAGGGAGAAGGCCGGCGGCCCGCCCTCATGGGTCAAGGCGTCGAGCAGGCCGGAGCGGGCGAAGAAGGCGGTCGAGTCGAAGCCCGGCTGCTCGGCGTCCGGACCCTGCTCGCCGTAGCCGGTCATGGAGGCGTAGATCAGGCGCGGGTTGGCGGGCTTCACATCGGCATAGCGCATGCGCAGCCGCTCGCGGACCTTGAGCGGGAAGTTCACCACCATGACGTCGGCCGTCGCGACCAGCCGGTCGAAGGCCTCGCGTCCCAGCGGGTTCTTGAGGTCGAGCACGACCGAGCGCTTGTTGCGGTTGGTCATGTGCCAGCAGAAGTTGACCGGATGCTGGGGAATCGAATGCGCCTGGCCGAGCTTGCGCTGGGGATCGCCCTCGCCAGGCGGTTCGATCTTGATGACCTCGGCACCGTAATCGCCCATCACCGTCGAGGCGACGGGCCCGGCGATGAAACTGGCCAGGTCGAGGACCCGGAGGCCCTGCAGCGGCAATCGTCCGCTCATTGAGTTTTTCCTTTCGAACGCCTACACCCAGCCTATCCGGGGAGAAAGCTTTCAGGTCAATGGCCGGCAGGTTTCGCAATTTCTGGCTGGTGGGCGCCTTCCTCCTCGTGATCCTGGCGGTCGGGCTCGTGCTGAAGTCGGCCCTCTGGGCCTGCGTTGCCGCTGCCCTGCTCGGGATCGTGGGCGTCGTCACGTTGCGCGGCAACCGCTGGCGCAGTGGCGCGCTCCTCGCGACCGCGCTGGCGCTCAGCCTGGTGGCCCTCGACCTCTTCGCCGGCCTGCTCTCGCCGAAGGCCATGAACATGGGGGTCGTGACCCGCACGATTCCCCAGTGGTGGCCGCCGCCCGACCCGATCCTCGGCTTCCGGCCGAAGCCTGACAGTGAAGTCATCGCCACCGCCACCTGGGGCTCCGAGCTCGTCTATCGCCAGACCTATCACTTCGATTCCGCCGCGGCGCGCGTGACGCCGCCGGCACCGGACGCGACCGACACCTACCTCTTCATCGGCGATTCGTTCATCTTCGGGCAGGGACTGAGCGACGACGAGACGATGCCGTCACAGTTCGCGAAACAGAACGCACCGGCGGCCCGCAGCGTCAACCTCGGCGTGCCGGGCTACGGACCCAACCACCTCGTCCGCGCCTTCGAAGCCGGTCTCCTCGACCGCTATGCCGACCGCAAGGTGAAGGCGGTGGTGACGTGGATCATCCCGGCGCATCTGCAGCGGGTCACCGGCGACGGCTCCTGGCTCGGCTCCTCGCCGCGCTACGTGCTGGAGAACGGCAAGCTGCGCTACACCGGCACCTTCAACGAGCATCGCTGGCGCGATCCCATCGCCGGCCTGCACTATCTGCTCGGCCAGCAGTTCGCCTTCATCGACGCGATCGGCCAACGTCAGCGTCAGGAGGAACAGATCGAGCTGTTCCTGGCCATGATGGCGAAGCTGCAGGCCGAAGCACGCGAGAAGTTCGGCGCCCCCCTCGTCATCGTCTATTCATGGCCCGACGAGCGGACACGGCATCGCTACGGCGATTCGAAAGTGGAGCAGCCCTTGCTCGTCGACACGCTCGTCCGCCTGCGCAAGCTCGGCGCGCCGATGGTGGGCGAGTCCGCCACGACGTTCGGCAGAGACCCCAGGACGCTGGCCATCCCGCACGACGGTCATCCCTCGGCCCTCACCACGGACCTGATCGCCGCCGCCGTGAAGAAGCTGCTGCAAGCACCCTGAACGGGGTCACTGCTCCAGTCATGGCTGGGCGCGCTGCAGCGCCGCGCACCGGTCGAGCACCCAGGCCTTCCGTTCCTCGAACACCGACGAGGGCCGATTGACTTCGGGACGCTGGTGGAACCAGCCGATGGTGGCCATCCAGCGGATCAGCCGGAACTGCGGAATCAGGCTCAGCGCTTCGTCGGAGACGGGGCGGGTGGCGCGGTAGCCGGCCAGGAAGGCGCGCTCGATCTCGGCGGCATTCGGCTTGGTCTGCCAATGCGTGAGTGCCGTCGCAATGTCGTACTGATGCCAGCCGTAGCCTGCGTCGTCGAAATCGATGACGGTCAGCCGGTCGCCGTCGACGACGATGTTGCCCGGGTGCATGTCGGCGTGGATCACGCTGTAGCCGGACGGGTCCCGGCTCAGGCGGCTCAGCAGGTCGTGCATGCGCTCCCGAACGTCGAGCAGCAGGCGGCGCTCGGCGGCCGAGAGCGAGCGATGCTCCCAGAACTCGCCCCAATGAGGCGCCATCCCCATCAGCCCGTCGCTGTCGAGGGCGTGGCGCTTGAACCCCGATGGTGGCTGCCAGGCGCTGGCTTGGATGTGCATCGCCGCGGTGATGGCGCCGAGCTGCTTGAAGGACTCCTCGACACGCTTCTGGTCGGCGGTCTCGGCCAGCACGTCGGAGAGCAGCCGACCTTCCGTCCAGCTCGCCAGACCGGCGAAGCGCTGCTCGCCGGTGGCAGGGATCGTCACCGGGACATAGTCCTGTCCGTCGCGCGTGAGGACGGCTTGGGGGACATCGATGCCGGCTTCGGCCAGCGCCCGGATCCAGGCCCGTTCGGAGACCAGCTCCTTGAGCGTGTGATAGCCCGGCCGGTGCAGGCGAAAGACGTAAGCCGGGCCATCGCGGCCGTCGGTCACCCGGAACGTCACGTTCTCGGAGAGCGACACCAGGGTCAGGTCCTGTGCATCGATCGGAAAGGCCTTCAGGGCGGCGCGAGCGGCCGGCGCAAAAGTCCGGTCGACGGTCTCGTTGTCCATCGAGGCCTCAGCCGTCGATTTCCGCCATCGTGGCATCGAAGGCGGTGAGGAATTCTTCGGCGTGGCTCTTCTGGAACACCAGCGGCGGCCGGATCTTCACGACGTTCCTGTAGGCGCCGGCATTGCTGGTCAGGAAGCCGCGATCCTTGAGGCGATTGATGATGTCGACCGCCTTGTCCATGTCGGGCTCGCGCGCGGCGTCGGTCTTCGCGATCTCGACGCCGATGAACAGCCCGTGGCCGCGCACGTCGGCGATCGACGCGAACCGGCCTTTGCGTTCGGCCAGCGCCGACTTCAGGAGCGCGCCCACGGCGGCGACATTTTCAGCCAGGCGGTCGCGCTCGATGACGTCGATCACTGCCATGCCGACCGCCGCCTGCAGGGGGCTGGAGGCAAAGGTGTTGAAGTAGCGCGTGGCGGCCCGGAAGGTCTCGATCAGCCTGCGGCTCGCGGCGGTGGCGGCCAGCGGCAGGCCGTTGCCCATCGGCTTGCCGGTGACAACGATGTCGGGCGTGAAGCCCAGCACGTCGTAGCCCCACCAGACGCCGCTGCGGCAGTAGCCGGCCTGGACCTCGTCGGCGATCACCAAGCCGCCGGCCTCGTGCACGATTTCGGTGGCGCGCGCCATGAACCCCCGCGGCACGTCGGGCAGGCCCTCGTTGGCGAAGATCGAGCAGACGATCAGGCCGGCGAAACCGGTTCCGTCCTCCTCGAAGCTGCGGATGACCTGCCGCAGACGATCGAGATAGGCCTCGCACAGCTCGTCTTCACTGGCGCCGGGCACCAGCGGGCGCAGCATCTCGGGGAAGGGGATCGCGCGCACGTCGCCGGCGGTGTTCTGGCCGCTGCCGATGCGCGTCATCTTGCCGACCGCCTCGCTGTTGCCGTGATAGGTCGCGTTGGTGCAGACGATACCCGCCTTGCCGGTGGCCATGCGCGCCATACGCAGCGCCACCTCGTTGGCCTCGGTGCCGGAGCAGGAGAAGATCACGCTCTCGATCTCGGGCCCGTGCAGCGCCGTCAGCCGCTCGGCGAAGGCCACGATGCCCTCGTGCAGATAGCGGCTGTGGACGTTGAGCGTCGACTGCTGGCGCGCCATCGCCTCGGCGACGTGGGGATTGGCGTGACCGACGCAGGGCACGTTGTTGTACATGTCGACGTAGCGCCGGCCCTCGGGGTCGAACAGCTCGACACCCTGGCCCCGCACGATGTGCAGGGGTGTGCTGTAGAAGAGCGGCGCGCCCGCACCGAAGGCGCGGTCGCGGCGCGCCGCAAGCGTTGCGGCCGGTGTCGTCGCGTTCATGGTCTCCGTCCTACATCTTCCCCGAAACGATGCGGGCGCCCAGGGCCCAGCGATGGACCTCGGACGGACCATCGTAGATTCGGAAGGCGCGGGAGTCGCGGAAGAAGCGCTCGACCACCGTGTCGCGCGTGATGCCGAGGCCGCCCAGGATCTGCATGCAGCGGTCGGCGACGCGGAAATAGGCCTCCGAGCAGATCACCTTGGACATCGAACTTTCGTTCGACGCGCGCTCGCCCTGGTCGAGCAGCCAGGCGGTGTGCCAGATCGACAGCCGCGACTGGTTCATGTCCATCAGATTGTCGGCCAGCATGAACGACACGCCCTGGTGCTCGCCCAGCGTCTTGCCGAAGGCGACGCGGTGGCGCGCATAGTCGGTGGCGATGTCCTGGGCGCGCATCGCCGCCCCCAGCCAGCGCATGCAGTGGCTGAGGCGCGCGGGCGCGAGGCGGACCTGGGCGTAGCGGAAGCCCTTGCCGATCTCGCCCAGCACGGCGTCGGCCGGCAGGCGCAGGTTCTTGATCTCGATCACGCCGTGGCCGCCGGTGAAGCTCGAATCCATCGTGTCGAGCGTGCGCTCGAGGCGGATGGCGGGATCGGGCAGGTCGGCCAGGAACATGGTGGCGTGGCCGTCCATCGGCCCGCCCTCGTTCTTGGCCATGATGATGGCGCAGCCCGCGCCCTCGGCGCCGGTGATCAGCCACTTGCGGCCGTTGATCACCCACTCGTTGCCTTCGAGGCGCGCGGTGGTCGTCATCAGGCTGGGGTCGGAGCCGGCGCCGCCGGGCTCGGTCATGCAGAAGATCGAGCGGATCTGGCCCGTCGCCATGCGCTTCAGGAAATGCTCGCGCTGGTCGGGCCGGGCCACGACGTCGAGCAGGTGGATGTTGCCCTCGTCGGGCGAGGCGCAGTGGATCGCCGTCGGCCCCAGGATCGAATAGCCCGCCGCCTCGAAGACATGGGCGCGGCCGACCTGGCTCAGCGCATGGCCGCCATATTCCTTCGGCACCTGCGGCGCGAACACGCCGGCGGCCTTCGCCAGTTCGTTCATCTCGATCCGCAGCTCGTCGGTCGGCCCATGAGACGTCCAGCGCGGATCGGTCTCGAAGGGGATGATCTTGTCTTTGACGAAGTCCTTCACCCGGGCGGCCAGGTCGGTGATCGCCGCCGGCGGCGTGAAATTGAGGTCGTCGATCTTCTGCTTGGCCGTCACGAAACTCTCCCGCGGTTGCGGCCGGAAACCTAGCACGGGTCTCGGCCGGCGGCGTGCTTGAGCGTCGCAGAGCAATATGCAACCATTACGTGCTTTACTAATATCCAATACGTTCTTTAATTGTTCCCGTCACAGGACGGGAGCGGGACATGCAGGCGACGGTTCGGACGGTGGCGTTCCAGGGCATCGATGTCCTGCCGGTGGATGTGCAGGTGCTGGTGGCGCCGGGGACCATCGCCTTCGCGGTGGTCGGGCTGGCGGACAAGGCGGTGGGCGAGAGCCGCGAGCGGGTGCGGGCCTGCTTCCGGGCGCTGGGGCTGGCCCTGCCGCCGCAGCGCATCACCGTGAACCTGTCGCCGGCCGACCTCGCCAAGGAGGGCAGCCACTACGATCTGCCGATCGCGCTGGGTCTGCTGGCGGCGCTGGGCGTGCTGCCGCGCGAGAGCGTCGAGGGCTTCGTGGTGCTTGGGGAACTGGCCCTCGACGGCTCGCTCTGCCGCGTGCCGGGCGTCCTGCCGGCGGCGATCGCCGCCCAGGCGGCGGGGCGCGGCGTGATCTGCCCGGCGGTGTGCGGGGGCGAGGCCGCGTGGGGTGGCTTCGACTCCCTCGCGGACACCGACCGGCCGCCGATCATCGCCGCGCCTTCGCTGCTGGCCCTGATCAACCATCTGCGCGGCCAGCAGACCCTGCCGGCGCCCGAGGCGCTGATGGCCGACGATCGCGCGACCTATCCCGACCTCAGCGAGATCAAGGGCCAGGAGAGCGCCAAGCGGGTGCTCGAGATTGCGGCGGCGGGCGGCCACAACCTCTTGATGATCGGGCCGCCCGGCTCGGGCAAGTCGATGCTGGCCGCGCGCCTGCCCGGCCTGCTGCCGCCGCTCGATGCCGAGGAGGCGCTGGAAGCCTCGATGGTGCGCTCGCTGGCCGGCGACCTGGGCGAGGGCCGGTTGAGCCGCCGCCGCACCTTCCGCGACCCGCACCATTCGGCGACCCTGCAGGCGCTGGTCGGCGGCGGTGCGCGACCCAAGCCCGGGGAGGTGTCGCTGGCCCACCATGGCGTGCTGTTCCTCGACGAGCTGCCGGAGTTCAACCGGGCCACACTCGAAGCCCTGCGCCAGCCGCTGGAGAGCGGCCGCGTGACGGTGGCCCGCGCCAACGCGCACGTCACCTATCCGGCGCGCTTCCAGCTCGTCGCCGCGATGAACCCATGTCGCTGCGGCCATCTGATGGATCCAAGTCGCGCCTGTGCCCGCGGCCCGCGCTGCGGCGCCGACTACCAGGCCAAGCTGTCGGGCCCGCTGCTCGACCGCATCGACCTCACCATCGACGTGCCCGCCGTCGCCGCCGCCGATCTCGCCTTGCCGCCGCCGGCCGAAACCTCCGCCGACATCGCCGCCCGCGTCGCCGCCGCCCGCACCGTCCAGCGCGAACGGCTGGCCGAACTCGATGCCAAGGGGAAGCTGGTCGGCATCGAAGCCGACCCAGCCGCCGGCCTGCTGGCCGATCGCGTCCGCAACTGGTCGAAGCCACGGTGTAACGCCGACACCGACGGCGCCCTGCTGGCCGCCATTGCCGAACCCGACGCCGAAGGCCGCGCGCTGCTCGCCCGCGCCGCCGAGCGCCTCGGCCTCTCCGCCCGCGCCTGGCACCGCACACTCCGCGTCGCGCGCACCCTCGCCGACCTCGACGGTTCCGACGCCGTGCGCCGCCTCCACATCGCCGAGGCGCTCAGCTACCGGCGGCCGCAGACGCGCTCGATGCTGGCGGCCTGACTCCGCATCACGGATCGATCAGCACGCCGGGGTTCATCATTCCCTTGGGGTCCAGCTCGCGCTTGGCGCCACGCAGAGCGCGCGCGAACAGCTCGGGCCGTTGCTTGTCGTAGAAGGGCCGATGGAAGCGGCCGACTGCGTGATGGTGCGTGGTCGTGCCGCCATGCTCCACCGTTGCCGCCGTGCAGGTCGAGAGGATTTCCATGAACTGCGCCAGCGCGTCCTTCTTCGGGTCGAAAAGGCCGCCGAAGGTGAAGTAGAGGCAGGGCCCGTCGGGATAGACGTGGGTGAAGCGACAGGTGACGGTGCCGTCGCGGCCGGTCACCGCCTTGATCGTGTCCCTGGCGATCTTCGTGATCTTCGTATGGAAGTCGCGGGTGCGCTCCCAGGTCATCGAGGTTTCGAAGGTCGAGGAGAGGATGCCGCGCGCCACCGCATGCTCGCCATAGTGCGGCGCGCGGATGAACTTGTTGCGCCAGGCGCCGGCGGCGCCGGAACGGTGCGCGTTCTCATCGTCGTCGCTCTGGTCCGCGACGCCGCCATGCGCGGCGCAGATCTCCAGCGCGCGCTTCATCCAGGCGTCGAGCGGATGGTCAGGCGATTCGAAGGCCAGCACCAGCACCGCCTCCTCGTTGCTCCACGGGATGCCCGGCAGCGCCTCGCGCGCCTCGAGCAGGCGGCAGTTGGCGGGATAGAGGCCGGCCTGCGTGATGTCCCGCACCGCATCGGCGCCGGTATAGAAGTCGCGGAAGCGCACGCTGGCGGAGGCGCGAAAGGTGGGCTTCTTGCGCAGGCGCACCCAGGCCTCGGTGATGATGCCCAGGATGCCCTCGGAGCCGATGAACATCCGGTCCGGGCTGGGGCCGGCGCCTGAACCCGGCAGGCGGCGCGTCTCCAGCGTGCCCTCGGGCGTCACGACGCGTGTGCTCTCCACGAAATCGTCGATGTGGGTGTAGAGCGTGGCGTAGTGGCCGCCCGAGCGCGTGGCGATCCAGCCGCCCAGGGTCGAGCAGCGATAGGCCTGCATGTAGTGGCGCATCGTGAACGGCGTGTCGCGCAGCGCGTCCTCGATCGCGGGCCCGTAGATGCCGCCCTGGATGCGCGCCGCCTGGCTCACCGCATCGACCTCCAGCACCTTGTCCATGTGGCGCGTCGAGATGGTCACGACCTTGTCGAACGCGGCCGAGGGCTCGATGCCTTTCACGACCGACGAGCCGCCGCCATAGGGGATCGCCTTGGCGCCGATCCGGTCGCACCAGTCGAGGACCTTGACGATGTCCTCTTCGCTTTCCGGGAAAGCCACCGCGTCGGGCGGGTTGGGCACGGACCGCATGAACATGCGCAGCGTGTCGAAGCCGGCCTTGCCGTAGCTGTGCTCCAGCCGCGTCAGGTGATCGGTGCGCACCATCGCCTGCAGCGCAGCGGGGACATCGACGCGGCTCTTGCGCAAGACGATCTCGTCGGCCTTGGGCGGCGCTTTCACGTCGAAGCCGGAGAGCCCGTAGCGCTGGGCGATTTCGGCCTCCCACGGCCGGATCTCGTCTTGGGTCAGGTCCTCGTCGGCATAACCCCAGGCATAGAACTTCTTCTGCCGCCGCATGTTTCCTCCGATCGTTTTTTCATTTTGTCAGGCGGCGAAGGCGATCGGCTTCGTCGTCCCCTTGATCTGCGTGCGATGCATGATGCGACGTGCCGATTTGTCGAACGGATCGCGGCGATGCATGGTCGATCGATTGTCCCACATCACGAGGTCGCCCAGCTTCCAGACATGCTGGTAGATGAATCGCGGTTGGGTGACGTGCGCCCACAGTTCTTCCAGCACCGCATCGGATTCTTCGTTCGTGTAGCCCTCGACGTAGGAATTGCGCCGGCGGCCGAGATAGAGCGTGGCGCGGCCGTTGACCGGGTGGCGCAGGATCGCCGGATGCCAGGCGCCGGGTGCGACCATCGGATCGTCGGTCGGCGTCACGCCCTTGCGCAGGTAGCCGCCGGAATTGTAGGTGCCGTCGTGCTTCACGCGCCGCCCCTCGATCTTCGCGCGCAGGTTCGCGGGCAGGGCATCGCAGGCCGCCTGCATGCTGGTGAACCAGGTGTTGCCGCCGGTCGGCGGGATTTCCAGCGAGTAGAGCATCGACGCATCGGGCGGCACGTCGAGATAGCTCATGTCGGTGTGCCAGACCGCCTCGCCGTCGCCCAGCGCGCCGATCGGGTCGCCCTTGGTGTCGAGCACGTTCGACACGACATAGACATCGGGATAGCCCGGCGGGCTGATGCGGCCGCGCTCCTGGTTGGGCGGCGGATCGAGTTCGCCGAAGCGGCGGCTGAAGGCCAGCAGATGGTCGTCGCTGAGCTGCTGGCCGCGCAACAGGATCATCGAATGTGCGTACCAGGCGCGCTCGATCGCGGCGAACTCCTCCTCGCTGAAGTTGCGCAGATCGACGCCGAGAATTTCCGCCCCGACCGAATCGGTCACCGGCCGCACTGTCACGCTCATGTCATGGCCTCCGTCGCTCGTCGCGATGATCGGCCGGCCGCGAGTGTCGATCAAGCGCCGAGCGCCGGGACCAGCCACTTCAACAGGGCCGCGGCGACCGCGGGCGAGAGCGGCCCGGCGAACCCCGGATCGAGCGGACCGGTCACGGTTTTCAGATTGTGGCTGACCTGCGGGATCACCACGGCCTCGCCGGAGATGCCGCGCGTCCCCAGCGCGTCGATCAGCGGCTGGACGTCTTGCATCGGGACCACCTGCCGGTCGGCGCCGCCCTGCAGGAGGAGGCAGGGCGTGTGGCTCTCGGCCAGCACGACGGCCGGATCGAACGATAGCAGGCTCTTCAGGAACGGGCCGGCATAGAGCGGGAACAGGAGCTGCAGCTCGGGTGGCAGATTGGTGGGCACGCGCCCGGTCTCGAGGATGGCGGCGATGGCGCGATCGGTGGGCAGACGCAGCGACGGCGGCGCGTTGCGCGCGATCTGCGAGCGCAGGATCACGTCGAGCCGGCGGCCCGGCGTGGCAGCCAGCACCAGCGCGTGCAGCTTCTTCGCGGCCAGCGACCGGCTTGCCGCGAGCGCCAGCAAGCCGCCCTCGCTGTGGCCCAGCAATGCCGTGGCGTAGGGCTTGATCTCGTCGTGGCGCAGCAACTCGGCATGCGCGGCCTCGACGTCGCCCACGAAATTGTCCCAGGCGAAGAAGGCTTCCTGGTCCTCCAGCGAGCCGCGCGGCCGCGGCGTCGACTGGCCGATGCCACGCTTGTCGTAGCGCAGCGAGGCGATGCCGTTGCGCGCCAGCAGCTCGGCGATGTCCTTCAAGAGGTCGATGCGATCGGGTGCCAGCGGATTGTTGCCGTCGCGGTCGGTCGGTCCGCTGCCGGCCACCAGCACGATGCCCGGTACGTACTGGATCTCGCTGAACAGCGGCATCAAGAGCGTGCCGGCCAGGGTGACGCCGCCCTTGCCCGCAAAGCGCACCGGCTGTTCCTTGGTCTTGCCTTTGGCGTACCAGCCGCTTTCCGTCGGCGATCGCTGCGACGGCTTCTGCGCCCATGCGGCAGCAGGCGTGAGCGCGCCGGCCGCCATCAGGGCACGGCGACGGATCAACCGGCGTTGCCCGGGCTGGGCATGCTGCCCATCGCATGGCTCATGGTGCGGCCGCCGAAGATATGGACATGGAAGTGAAACACCAGCTGGCCGCCATTGGGACCGTGATTGGCCACGATGCGATAGCCTTCGGGATCGAGGCCGAGATCGTTGGCGATTTTCGATACGGCACGCCAGAAGCCGACGATCATCTCAGGCGGCGCCTTGGCGCCGAAGTCGGCCTGGCTGATGTATTCGCCCTTCGGGATCACCAGCACATGCACGGGCGCCAGGGGCGCGATGTCGTGGAAGGCCAGAGCGAAGTCGTCCTCGAATACCTTCTTGCACGGCAGTTCGTCGCGTAGGATGCGCGCGAAGACGTTGCTGCGATCGTAGGCGGACGTCATGGGGGCTGACATGAAGAGCTCCGGAAGTTGCTGCTGAACGACACGACAACCATACAGGGAAGGTTCGATCGATGGCGGAATTTGAAAAGCGGCTGGCCTGCGTGATCGCGGCCGACGGTTCCATCGCGCGTGGCTACATGATCGACAAGTGCGAGCTGGTGGGAGCCAACCAGTATGTCATCACCTGGAAGGTGCCGTTGCAGAAGGAAGCGAAGACCAACTTCTCCTGCGTGATCGGCAGCACCGAGCAGGAAGCGGTGGAACCCGGCTTCTGCACGGTCGGGCTGATGGCCGACCCGATGAAGATGAACGTCCATACTTACGATGTCGCCGGCAAGCCGGCGAAGCGGCCCTTTCACCTGGCCGTGTTCCGAGACTAGCGAGGCGCCGTCTCAGCCCTTGAGGAGTCGCGGACGCCCCGGGGCTTCGACAGGCTTCCCCTGTCGACGCAGGAAACCGACCAGGACGTCGCGCGCCTCGTCGATCCTGGCGGCGAGATAGGGCGAGCCGCCGGCATCGGGGTCGGCGCCGCGCATCAGGCGACGGTGTGCGGTGTGGACGCCGGAGAGATCGGCGCCTTCGTTGAGACCGAGGACGTCGAGCGCCTCACGGATCGTCATGCCTTCCTCGCCCTCTGCGTTGGGCGGGGCAGGTATGTGCCGTTGCGCTGAAGAAATCGGCGCGGCGCGCTGGAGATAGGCTTCGAGCAGAGCGGCCGCGTGCTGCAGCGCCCGCGGATCGGGAGGCGCGGGATCCTGCCAGACCGGCGGCATTTCAAAAGGCTGCGGCTTTCCTCGAAACTGCGCGAAAGCAGCCCGCAGCGGCACGAGAATTGCGCGCCATCTCAGGAACGTCGGCACGAGGATCATCGCTGCCCCCAGCAGCATCGCGCCGGCGTACTGCTCGCGCATGATCATCATTACGAGAAGCGGAATGGCCACGATCACGAGCAGCAGCGCCATCCATCGCAGCGTGCGGACCATCGTCCTGGGATCGGAATGGAGAAACCAGTCGAGGAACTTCGCCGCCGTGGCGAGCACGGAGAGGCCGAGCACGACGGCGCTGATGATGACGGCGTAGTCCATCGAAGAACTCCTTCGCGGAGAGCCTACTCGCAATGCGGGTCGAAATCAGCGACCTCGACTGAAAATTGCGAATGCGTTTTCGAGAAAGTCGTGCTTAGACTTCGCGCACTTGCAAAGAGGGGAGTGCAGCCGATGACTGAGCCCACCCGAGAAGCACCGACCGCCATGGTTTCTCCCAATGCAGCCGTCCCGCCTCTCATCGCCCCGCTCGAACACGGTACGGAAGCAAATCTGCCGCCCGCCAAGACTTCGATCGACGAATTCCTGAAGCGCAACGAAGAGGTCCTCGCGAAGGACCGCGAGGAGTTCCAGGCCTATCTCGTCGCCAAGCACGAGCAGGCGACTCGCAAGGCCCGCGAGGAGGCGGCCAAGCCCAAGCTCAAGACGAAGGTGAGCCGGCGCACGATGCTGAACGTCGCCGTCGGCACCGCGGCCGCCGCCGAGGTCGCCGTGCTGGGCTACGCCGCGATGAACGGCGGCTCGTCTTCGGACAACGGCGTCATTCGGGCAGTCGGTACCGGCGCGCAGCAATCGCCGATCACCCGCGAAGTCGTCGACTCGCGCGCCGACATCCGGGGACAGAGCCTCGGCAACTGGGTGGCGCTCCTGCCGACCAAGATGGGCGGCGGCACCTACGCGATCGATCTCAACTCCAACCGCGTGCTGGGCTCGATCTGGTATTGGAACTACGGCGACTACAATCCGATCAGCCATCATCTCTGCGCCTTCCCGAGCTCCGATCCCACGCACGGCTTCGAGTTCGTCAACTCGACGCAGGGTGGCCAGAACTCGCTGATCTACGGCATCCCGACCAACGTGACGGCGGAGAACGTGCCGGGCGGCACCAACATCTATCGCGTGCGCTATGACGGCACGCAGATGCAGATGATCGAGAACGTGTCGGAGACGACCGGACTCGGCCTCGGCGTACACGTCACCGTCAATCCGAAGGACGCCCAGTCCTATTTCGTGACCGACGGGCAGAAGGACATCGCCGCCTGTTTCGATCGCACCACCTCGAAGGTGAAGGCGGCGCTGCGCTTCGACTGGACGCCGAATGTCCCTCAGCTGCGCGAGGCCTGGATCAAGGGCGGCACGCTCACCATCAAGAAGATCTATCCCGACGAGAAGACCGGCCTCTACAATCTCCGCGGCACCAAGGGCAACAAGATCGACTGGGAAATGGTGCCCATGGGCGAGCTGTTCGTCGAGGAAGGCTCGCTGCCCGGCGAGGCGCCGCTGACGCTGACCGGCGCCGACGGCACGATCTGGCATCCCGAGGGCCGCTGGGCAGCGACGGTCGTGCGCCTGTGCGGCGGCATCTGCATCCTCGATCCCGAAAAGAACTTCGAGCCGGCCGCCTTCCTGCAGTTCAACAAGGATTCGCAGGACCAGTACAAGGTCGAGCAGATCGACAAGGACACGTGGCAGGTCGTGTTCGACAAGATCCACTCTCCGGGCCACGAGATCGGCTTCTCGCCCGACGGCAAGTTCCTCGTGATGATGAACAACCTGCGGGAAAACAACTGCTCGATCTTCTCCTGCAGCGATCCCGACCCGACCAAGTGGCGCAAGATCGCGCATGTCGAGGATCCGCTGTGGCGCGGCAAGTACCCCAATCCGTTCCACATGGTCTTCTCGATGGACAGCTCGAAGCTCTACCTGTCCATCCTGCATCCGTCGCCCGCCTATAGCGGCATCATGGTGATCGACACCAAGACCTGGACCATCAAGAAGGAGATCCAGGGCATCGGGCCGGACCTGCAGACGCCGGCCATCACCTACGACGGCAAATACGTGCTGACGCCGTTCAGCGGTTTCCAGCGCCAGTCGAGCGGCATCTCGGTCATCGACACCTCGACCGACACCCTGGTCGGCATCCTGCCGAGCAACGGCGGGCATCATGACTGCGTGATCATCCCGACCAAGCTGGAGCACATGAAGCACACGCGCTCCTGCACGCTTTGAGGCTGCTCGCCAGCCTGGCGCTGCAGAACCTCGGGCGCCGCAAGGCGCGCAGTCTCCTGCTGATCATGGCCGTGGCGGTGGCCAGCGGGGTCGTCTTCACCGGCGCGACCCTGATGCGCAGCATCGACAGCAGCATGGCCGTCGGATTCACGCGGCTGGGCGCCGACATGATGGTGGTGCCAGAGGGCGCGCTCACCAACATCACCGCGGCGCTGCTGACCGTCGAGCCGACCGATCTCGTGCTCGACCAGGACCTGTTCGCCAAAGCCGGCCTCGCCAGCGTGAGCCGGGCCGCGCCGCAGAAGATCGCGCGGGTCGAGCATTCGGGGATCGGCAGCCATCACGATTCGGTCGACCTCATCGGCTTCGATCCTGCCCTCGACTTCACGGTGCGGCCCTGGCTGGTCGAGAAGATCAACCGGGACATGAGGCCGGGCGACGTCATCCTGGGGGCGGCGCGGGCCGCGCCCCTCGGCTCCGAGCTGCTGATCTTCGGCAAGCCGCACACGGTCTATGGACGGCTGGGAAAGACCGGCGTCGGCACGCACGAGCGCGGCGTCTTCATGACCTTCGACACGCTCGAAGCCCTGGCCGGTTCGGTGCACGGCCATGGTGGCGGTCCGCCCGCCGTCCTGCAGAAGGGCAAGGTGAGCGGCTTCCTCGTCGAACTGGCGCCGGGCGCCACGCCGCTGCAGGCGCGCTTCGCCATCCTCTCGACCCTCAAGGGCGTCAAGGTCGTGACCGGCGATTCGACCATGAGCGGCATTCGCCAGGGGCTGGCCGCGCTGCTGAACGGCATCCTCGCGCTGATGGTGCTGATGTTTGCCAGCACCGCCCTGATGGTCAGCGTTCTCTTCTCGGCGATCGTCACCGAACGGCGCGGCGAGCTCGGCCTGCTCAAGGCGATCGGCGCGCGACGTGGCCAGATCGTCGGCATGATGGTCATCGAGGCGGTGATCGCCACCGGCGCCGGCGGCGTGCTGGGCGTCGCGCTGGGCGTCCTGGTGATGCGCCTCTACGAGCGTTCGCTGGTCTACTACCTCGAGAACATCGGCGTGCCCTTCGTCTGGCTCGACGGGCCGCGCATCGTGATCGTCGCGGTCGCGGCGGTCGTCATGGCCTCGATCATCGGCGCGCTGGGCTCCCTCTATCCCGCCTGGCGCGCCAGCCGGCGCGATCCCTACGATCTCGTGCGCGGGGAGGGCTAGGCGATGCTCACCTGCCACGGCCTGCGCAAGGACTATGTCACCGAACGCGGCGAGGTGGCGGCGGTGGCCGGCATCGACCTCGAGATCGCAGCCGGCCGTTACGCCGCGATCATCGGCCGGTCGGGGTCGGGCAAGTCGTCCCTGATGGCGATGATCGGCGGCCTCAGCCGGCCGTCGCAGGGCCAGGTGACGGTCGACGGCACCGACATCTGGAACCTGTCGGAGAACGCGCTGGCGGCTTTCCGAAATAAACGAATCGGCTACGTCTTCCAGTTCGCGAGCCTGCTGCCCACGCTGCGCCTGGTCGACAACGTCGCGTTGCCGGCGATGCTGGGAGGCGGCGCCAGATCGTCCGCGACCTATGCCCGGGCGGCGGCGCTGCTCGGCCAGATGGGGCTGGGCGACCATCTCGACGCCTATCCGTCGGAGGTTTCGGCCGGCGAGCAGCGGCGGGCGGTGATCGCCCGCGCCCTGATCAACGAGCCGGCGCTGATCCTGGCCGACGAGCCGACCTCGGACCTCGACGAGCAGACCGAGATCGAGATCATGGACGAGCTGATGGCGGTCAACCGCGAGCGCGGCACGACCCTGATCCTGGTCACGCACAATCTGGCGCTGGCGGAACAGGCCGAGCAGATCGTGCACATCGCGCACGGCGCGCTCGTCACGTGAGCGTTCCGTCTTCCGAGCAGGACAAGGATGCGCTGATCGCCGATCTGCGCCGCCAGCTCGGCGCCGCGCAATCCGAAGTGCGCGTACTGCGGCGGCGGCTGGGAGCTGCAACGGCGGTCGAGACTCCGCCGGCGCAGGGCGGCCTGCTGAACGAGCTGCGCGAGGCTGCGCCGCGCAAGTCCGACGCGCCGGCCAGCGTCGCGGTAAAGCTTGGCCGCCGCTTCGATCTCTGGCGCTCGCCGGTGCTGGTCGGGCTGGTCATGCTGCTGCTGACGGGCTTCGCGATCGATGCCGGTGTCGGCCTCTACCAGGCGCGCGAGCTGCGGGAGGCGCGGCAGGCCCGGCTGCTGCTGGAGAACACTGCGACGCGCTCGCTCTATGTCGAGCTGAAGGGGGTTTCCTACGAGCCGGACGGCAAGTCGTATCGCATGACGCTCTTCCTGCAGAATGTCAGCCCGGCGGGACCGCTCTACGTCATGCTGAACGCCGTCGCCGTCTACGTGCAGGCCGGCATGGTCTGGCAGCAGGTGCCGTCGCGGCCGGCCGAAGGCGTGAGCTGGGGCGTCGTGAAGGTCGTGGACGGCTACACGTTCGACGTCCTCTTCACGCCCGACGTTCAGAACTGGGCCGAGCTGATCCCCGGCTACATGCATGTCCGCATCCAGTCGGACCTGCTGGTCAGCGAGAAGGCCCAGCCAGGCAACGACGTCGTCGAACGGCGCACGCCCTACTACGTCTATCTGAAGCCGCACGGCGCCAACGACGAGGACATCAAGGCGCGCAGCAAATCGACCCGCACGCCGCCGATCTTCATTCCGATGCCGCCGCATTGATTATCTTCTCTTCCCCTTTGCGGAGTCCGCGAAGGGGAAGTGCCCTCGTCCTACGAGGGCGATGGGGTCATGACCCCTCCGGCGCTACGCGCCACCTCCCCGTTGACGGGGGAGGAAAGTCCTAACGCTTGCGTGACGCCTTCTCGGCGATGCCGGAGAGTCCTTCCCGGCGAGCGAGCTCGTCCCACACCGACAGGGGCTTCACCCCGACGGCGGCCCACAAGGTGAGCAGGTGGTAGAGCATGTCGGCACTTTCGGCGATCAGCTTGGGCTTGTCGCCCTGGATGCCTTCGATCAGCGCCTCGACCGCTTCCTCGCCCAGCTTCTTGGCGATCTGCTGGCGGCCGCGGCTGAACAGGCGGGCGGTGTAGGAGGTTTCCGGGTCGGCGCCCTTGCGGCTGTCGATCACGAGATACAGGCGATCGAGCACGTGCTCGTCGATCGAGACGATGCTCGGCCGCTGCACTTTCTTGGCTTTTTTCTTCTTCGCCATCCGAGGGGAACTCCGTCGCCGCCCTGTGGGCGGGCGATCGAAAACTTCAATACGCCTCTTAGACGGGCGCCGTGAAGATTTTACGCCAAAATCATGCGGCGCGCGAGATTTGTCGCACCGGAACGCCCGCCCGCGCGAGATGTTCCTTCGCCTGCGCGATGGTGAATTCGCCGAAATGGAAGATCGACGCGGCGAGCACCGCCGAGGCGCCGCCCTTCGTCACGCCGTCGACCAGATGATCGAGCGTGCCGACACCGCCCGAGGCCACGACCGGCACAGGCACAGCATCCGAAACCGCGCGCGTCAGGTCGAGGTCGAAGCCCGATTTGGTGCCGTCGCGGTCCATCGAGGTGAGCAGTATTTCGCCCGCGCCCGACTCCGCCATGCGGCGTGCCCAGTCGATCGCATCGAGACCGGTGCCCTTGCGGCCGCCATGCGTGAAGACTTCCCATTTGCCGGGACCGCTGCTGCGCGCGTCGATCGCCACGACGATGCACTGGTCGCCGTATTTCTCGGCCGCCTCGCGCACGAACTCCGGCCGCGCCACGGCGGCCGAGTTGATCGAGACCTTGTCGGCGCCGGCCAGCAGCAGGCGGCGGATATCCTCGACCTGGCGCACACCGCCGCCCACCGTCAGCGGCATGAAACACTGCTCGGCCGTACGTCCGACGACATCCAGGATGGTGTCGCGGTTTTCGTGGCTGGCCGTGATGTCGAGGAAGGTGAGCTCGTCGGCGCCGGCGGCGTCGTAGATGCGCGCCTGCTCGACCGGGTCGCCGGCATCGCGCAGGCCGACGAATTGCACGCCCTTCACCACGCGGCCGTCCTTGACGTCGAGGCAGGGGATGATTCGGACCTTGAGCATGGCGCCGCTACTCGCCCTTCAGCACGCTGATCGCGTCGGGGACCGTCACGCGACCGTCATAAAGCGCGCGGCCGACGATGGCGCCGATGATGCCGAACTCCTCGGTCGGCCGCAGTTCGCGCAGATCGTCGAGCGAGCTGACGCCGCCCGAGGCGATGACCGGCGTCGTGAGATGCTGGGCGAGGGTGACCGTGGCGTCGACATTGACGCCGCCCATGGCGCCGTCCCGGTCGATGTCGGTGTAGATGATGGCCGCGACGCCGGCATCCTCGAAGCGCAGGGCGAGATCGAGGGCGCGCACCGTGCTCTGCCGGGTCCAGCCGTCGACTGCGACCACGCCCTCGCGGGCATCGATGCCGACCGCAATGCGGCCCGGCCACTGCTTGCAGGCGGCCTTCACCAGGCCCGGCTCCTTCACCGCGATCGTGCCCAGGATGATCCGCTGCACGCCGGCGTCGAACCACTGCGAGATGCTCTCGATGGTGCGGATGCCGCCGCCCAGCTGGGTCGGCACCTCGACGTCCTTCAGGATGCTCTCGACCGCCGCGCGGTTGACCGGATGCCCCTCGACCGCGCCGTTGAGGTCGACCAGGTGGAGCCATTCGCAGCCGGCATTGGCAAAGGCCTTGGCCTGTGCGGCGGGGCTGTCGTTGAACACGGTGGCACGCTGCATGTCGCCGCGGAGAAGGCGCACGCACTTGCCGTCCTTGAGGTCGATCGCGGGGAAAAGGATCATGGCGGCGCGGCTTTAGCGCGTTGCGGGCAGGGACGCCACCCCCGGCCTGCTCGCTGGGACGATCCGCGCCGTCAGCCCCTGCCGATGCCCAGGATCCCCCCGATCAGGCGGCCGATGTGGAACTTCGTCCAGATATCGGCCGCGGCAAAGCTGGGACGTGCCTGCATCGCGGTCCAATAGCGCGCCAGCGCCGGGCGTTTGGGGATCTCGTCGCCGAGACCGGCGAATTCCATGCGTCCGAGGAATACGGTCCAGACGACGTCGGCGACGCCGTAGGCCGGTGGCACCAGCACCGCACGGCTATCGCGCAGTGCCTGCTCGAGCCGGTCCATGAAGCCGATGGCCTCAATGCGGCGCCGCTCCGAAAGCTTCACGACAGCGTCCGGTTCGAAAGCCTCGATGCGCCTTGCGAAGACCGCGGCGCGCGCTTCGTAGAGGGATGCGAGATCGGGATTTGCGGCGGCATGCGCCAGGAGCTGACGTCGGGCTGCCTTGAGCCGCTTCGGAATCATGATCCGGGCCAGCGGATTGCGGGCGAGAATGCCGCCGAAGGTCAGTTCCTCGATCGGATAGCCATAGTGCAGGTCGACCCAGTCCTTCGTCTCGGCGTCGGTCGCGGCGCCGAGCGCAAACTCGGCGATGTCGCGACTCTCGATCAGGACGCGATCGGCCAGCACCAATGTCGGCACGGTCATTCCGGGATTGATCCGCACATAGTCCGGCTGCTGCTGGCCCATCCGGAAATGGATATCGACGAAGACGCGCTGGTAGGCGATGCCGCCCTCGGCG
>JBILYJ010000019.1:0-24046 GCA_044377795.1 Reyranella sp.
GCGGACTTCCGCTTCGCCACCCAGTTCGCCGCGGCGGGGGCCGGCATGACCATCGGGCGGCGCGCATGACCCTGTCGCTGCACATCCACGGGGCTGCCGGTACCGTCACGGGATCCTGCTACCGCCTGGTCACGCCGCGGGGTACGCTTCTGGTCGATTGCGGCATGTTCCAGGGGCCGAAGTCGCTACGGGCGCTCAATTATCGGGCGTTCCCCTTCGCTCCGGCAGAGATCGCCGCGGTACTGCTCACGCATGCCCATATCGATCACAGCGGCCTCTTTCCCAAGCTGACCCTCGCAGGATTCCAGGGGCGGGCGTTCGCCACCGAGGCGACGCGCGACCTGCTTCGCTGGCTGCTGCCCGACGCGGGCGCCATCCAGGAATACGACGTCGAGCGCCTGAACCGCCGCAACGCCCGCCGGGCCGAGCCCGAGGTCGTGCCGATCTATACGAGGGCCGACGCCGAGGCTTCGCTCTCGTTCATCGACGCGCAGCCTTACGATCGCTGGTTCGAGCCGCTGCCCGGCGTGCGGGCCCGCATGCGCAATGCCGGCCACATTCTTGGCAGCGCCTTCATCGAGATCGAAGTCGACGCCGCACCGCGCCCGCTGCGGCTCGTCTTCTCCGGCGATCTCGGGCCCCTCGACAAAGCCCTGCAGCCCGATCCCGCGCGGCCCGGGCTTGCCGATGTGGCGCTGGTCGAGTCCACATACGGCAACCGTTCCCGCGAGCCCATCTCCGAGGCCGGCCGCAGGGCCGTCCTGGGCCGCGAACTGGAGACCGCGCTGGCCGCCGGCGGCAATGTCGTCGTGCCGGTCTTCGCGGTCGAGCGGACGCAGGAAATCCTGGAGGATATCGCGGAGCTGAAGCGTCGCGGGAAACTGCAAGGTGCGCAGGTTTTTCTCGATTCGCCGCTGGCCGGCCGGACCACCGAAGTGTTCCGGACCCATCGCTCCTCCCTGAGCCGGTCGGAGGGCGGACATGCGTTCAGTGGCGGCGAGTTCCGGTTGAGCGAGAGCGTCGATCAGAGCCGCGCGATCGGGCGCATCCACGGCGGCGCGATCATCCTGGCCGGCTCCGGCATGTGCGATGCCGGACGGGTCAAGCATCATCTCAAGGACAATCTCTGGCGTACGGACTCCACCATCCTCTTCGTCGGATACCAGGCGCCCGGCACGCTGGGGGCGCTGATCCGCGGCGGTGCCGCGCAGGTGCGCATCCATGGCGAGGAAATAGGGATCAAGGCGCACATCCGGTCGATCGACTCGTATTCAGGTCATGCCGATCGCGAGGAGCTGGTCGCCTGGTGCAGGCCGATGCTGGACGGTCTGGGTTCCCTCATGCTCGTGCACGGGGAGCCGGAAGGGATCGATGGCCTCTCCGACGCGCTTGTGGCGGCCGGTGTCGACCGACGCAGCCTCGTCGCGCCGACCCTCGACGAGAATTTCGTGTTCGTTCATCGCGACGGGCGCTGGATCGCGACACCCGAGGCGGACGGGGTGCCGCGTCTCCCGCCCGAGGCCGCAAACGCGCGGCGCGACTGGCACAACGACTATGCGCAGATGCTGCTGGATATACGCGGAGCCCTGCAGGCCGCGCCCGACGATGCCGCCCGGCACCGCCTCCTGCAACAGCTGCGTCGTGTGCTGGGCAGCAGCGGCCGATAAGGACAGAAGGCGGAAACAGGACGCGACCGGAACCGCCCGGACGCATCCTGTTTCGAATTCGCCGGGTGGCTACTTGCCCGCCTTGAGCGTGACCTCGGCCAGTCCAGCGGCGACGTTGAGGCCCACATTGCCCTCGACGCTGACCGGCTGCAGGCTGACCTGCTTGTTGCCGCCACCGATCAGGACGTTGGCGCCTGCGCCGACGCCGACCGAGGCACTGGCCGTCGGACCGACATAGTCGCCCGCGAGCGCACCCTTCGCGACCTGGCCGGGGGCGAAGACCAGCCACACGACATGGCCCTGCTTGGTGAAGCCGAGATCGACGCCGTACTTCTTGATGGTGCCGGTGTAGTGGTCGGCGGTGCCGTCGGTCTTGGCGAGGATGCAATCGAGATCCTTCGAGGACCCGAACACGAATCCGACGCCACCGGCAACCGTGCAGGTCAGCGAACCGACGTTCACGCCCTTGGGAGCGGTCTGCGCCTGTGCCGCAAGACCGAGGGGAAGAAGGGAGAGCGCCGCCGTGAGGGCTGCAGCATACATGTTCATCGCTTGTCTCCTGGGAAGACGGAAAAGGCCTCTCCGCATGCTCCAGCCTAGGAGGCAGGTACTCCAGGGGCGTTGATCTGCATCAAGCTCCACCGGGTTGATGCAGATCAACGGGCCGTGCCGCATCTGCGCCTACAGTCGGCCCCGGTAGATGCGGGAGAGTGAGATGAACGACATGCAATCGGACAAGCTGCCGAGCGTGGAGTCACTGCCGGCGGGCAACATGTGGAATTCGGCGCTGTCGACCTATGCCGATTCCTTCGAGGAATGGGCGGCCGCCGGTGCAGCCTGGCAGAGCGAGCTTTCGCAATTCGCCGAACGGCGCCTCAAGGACAATCTCTCGACCTGGCAGACGCTGCTGTCGGCGCGAGACGCCCCGAGCATGTGGCAGGCTCAGGGCGCCTGGAGCGTTCGTGCCGCCGAAGACTATTCCGAGGAAGCCAGGCGACTGGCCGAGCTGGTCACCAGCGTCGCCCTTTCCGGCGTGACGCCCGAGGCCCAGCAGACGACCCAGCTTCTGGGATAGCGTCTTTCTATCTCAGGTCGACTCACTCACCTCATCCTGAGAGGCCGGCCGGGAATGAACTGAATCGATTCAAGCACTTACCTCATCCTGAGGAGCGCCGCGAAGCGGCGCGTCTCGAAGGATGGGCAACAGGCAAGGTGCGCGTGCCGACCCTTCGAGACGCTCACTGCGTTCGCTCCTCAGGGTGAGGGCACTGTTGGGTTGCTCGACTCGATTCAAGCCGGCCCTGAAAGACTTCAGGCCGTATTGCGAGGCCGCGGTTCACGCGGGCTACCGAAGGCTCAGGATATAGTCCACCAGGGCCTGACGCTCGAGATTGCTGAGCGAGAAGTCGGGCATGCGCGTATGTCCCGTCGAGAGAAAGGCCTTGCGCTGCTCGGCGTTGGTCGTGGGCTTGGCCGCAATGGCGGAGAAGCTCGGAATGCCATTGGCGCTGGCGGTCTTGGGCGCTGGCTCGACGATGTGGCAGGCCATGCACCAGCGCTGGGCCAGGGCCGCGCCATAGCCGGGGCCTTGCGCCGCTGCGGGGAGCGGCAGGAGAACCAGCAGCAGGGCGATCAGTCGCTTCATAGACTCCTCCTTAAATCAAAGGTCGTGACGATCGGGCCGGCTCAGGAACGGCGCATGGCCCGGAAAAGCGCGATGCCGACGACCAGCACCAACAGCGCCGGTATCAGTCCCATCAAGGCGACCTCGAGGGGATCCCTCGCTGAGCGCGACAGGAAGGCGAGCCACGTCCGCTCCGTCTGGCACAACAGGCGGCCGTCGACCTGGCGAACGCACGACATGTTAATGAAGAGCATCCAGCCGACCCACGACATGGCGCTGCCGACCAGCCACAGCGTGATCAATGCCCGTCCGGAGCTCATTTCAGTCGTTCCTCCCCGATCGTTCGGCTTCAGGTGGTGAAGTCGACACGGCACACTGACTCCCTAGACCAGGATCGTCTCGGCAGCCAGTTCATTGGAGTTTCGCTCCGGGCGCCTTGTTCCAGATCAAACAGGCACCCGCGCTGACTTGATCTGGATCACGGCCTCATGTGGCTTTTCCCGGTTGACTCACTTCATCGTCGAGTGCGGCAATATCCATTGCCGTCGGCTGAGTCTTTCTGGAAAGCGTCGCATGAACCAACTGCCGGGTCAGATCACCACGGGCTCCGATGGCGTGGCCTTCGAGGACGTGGCGTCCGATTACAGCCGGCTGCTGTTGCTCCGCGGCGTGGCGGCCCTGCTCTTTGCGTTCCTCGTCTTCTTCTGGCCCAGGCTCACCATTACCGGTCTGGCGATGCTCTGGGGTGGCTACTCCCTTGTCGACGGCGTTCTGGCCCTGGTTGCCGCGATCCGCGGGAGGAGCGGTGCACCGCGGGTCTGGCTGGGCCTGATCGGATCGGCCGGGCTGGTCTGTGCCGGCGGCACGCTGTTTGCGCTCGACGACGTCACCGCGCACCTGGTCGGGATCATCTCCATCTGGGCGATCACGATCGGCGCGATGCAGGTCTGGGCCGCGCTCGAGCTGCGCAAGGCGGTCGACGGCAGCTGGATACTGGTGCTCGATGGGCTGGGCGCGCTTCTGTTCGGGCTGGCCTTGGCCTTCTGGCCGGACCTGCGGGCAGAGGCCCTGCTCTGGTTGATCGGATGGTTCGCGGCGGCGGTTGGCAGCCTGCTCGTGAGCGTGGGCTATTGGCTGCGCCGGACGACTCCGTAGCTATCGCGACTCCCCAGGCGCAATCCCGAGCCTGGACATGTGTTCGGCGATGTCCGGCTTGATCGATGTCGCGGCCGCGATGTCACCGTCGCCGCCTCGCACATCGCCCTTCATGCGCCTGGCCACGCCCCGGCCGAACAGCGCGTAGGGATTCTCGGGCTTGCCCTTGAGCAGCGCCGTGTAATCCGCGATGGCATCGTCGTAACGCTTCAGCTTCAGGTAGGTGATGGCGCGTGACGCATAGGCGGCGGGATACTTGCGCTTGATACGGAGAGCCTCGTTGCAGTCCGACAGGGCCTGCTCGAGCTCGCCCAGGACGGCCTTCGCGAAGCACCGGTTTCCAAGCGCGACCGGGCTCGAGGGATTGATCCGGATGGCCTGGTCGAAGTCGTCGACCGCCAGCCTGTAGCGTTCCTGGGCGATATGGGTCGTACCACGACCGTTGAACGCCTCCGCGTCCTGCGGATTGGTCTCGATCGCCCGAGCATAGTCCTCCAAAGCCTTCTCGTACTCGCCCTTGTCATTGTAGGCGTCGCCGCGATTCTTGTAGGCCGTGGCCAGGTCGTTCCTGTCGACCAGCCCGCGTGAGATGACGGCCGTGCAGCTGATGATCACCTGTTCGGATGCGGCATCCTCGTAGCACTTCCGATAGAACGCCTCGTAACCTTGCGCGCGCGGCGGCTCGGCGGCCGCGGTGCAAAGCACGCCCGACAGGATCGACAGGAGGGTCCATTGCCTGATCATGTCTTGATCTAGCAGTGATCCCCCGGCGCAACATGATCCAGATCAAGGATCGACCGGAAGAAGCATCATGGCTTGAGGCACATCAATTCCCCGCCGGCCCGTCGCGTCTACCGTGCCGGCGAACAACGGAGGAACCCATGCCAAAGATGATGGCGGCAGTCTTTGCCGAGCCGGGCCGGATCGTCCTCGAGTCGCGACCGGTGCCCGATGTCGGTCCCCTGGACGCGCTGCTGCGGATCAGCACGACGACGATCTGCGGCACCGACGTGCACATCCTTCGCGGAGAATATCCCGTCGCCAAAGGGTTGATCGTCGGCCACGAGCCGGTCGGCATCATCGAGAAGCTGGGATCCGAGGTCAAAGGCTACAAGGAAGGCCAGCGCGTGATCGCCGGCGCCATCACGCCGAGCGGGCACAGCTACGCCTGCCTCTGCGGCGCGCATTCTCAGGATGGACCGGGAACGCGGCATGGCTTCAGGCCTGCGGGCGGCTGGCGTTTCGGCAACACGATCGACGGCTGCCAGGCCGAGTTCGTGCTCGTGCCGGATGCGATGACCAATCTCGCGCCGGTGCCGTCGAACCTCACCGACGAGCAGGTGCTGATGTGTCCCGACATCATGTCGACCGGGTTCGCCGGCGCAGAAAGCGGCAGCGTCCGCATCGGGGACATCGTGGCGGTCTTTGCCCTCGGCCCGATCGGTCTCTGCGCGGCGCTCGGGGCACGACTGATGGGCGCCACCACGGTGATCGGTGTCGACACGGTGCCGGAACGGCTGGCCGTCGCCCGCAAGCTGGGGATCGACCATGTCGTCGATTTCAAGAAGGGCGATCCGGTGGCGGCGATCCGCGAACTCACGGGAGGTCGCGGTGTCGATGTCGCGATCGAGGCACTGGGCACGCAGCAGACCTTCGAGAACGCGCTTCGCGTGCTGCGGCCGGGCGGTACGCTCTCGAGTCTCGGTGTCTATTCGACGGACCTGCGCATCCCGCTCGATGCCTTCACGGCGGGGCTGGGCGACAACAAGATCGTCACGTCGCTCTGCCCGGGCGGCAAGGAGCGCATGCGGCGGCTGATGAATGTCATCGCCGCGGGGCGAGCCGACCTGGGCGCGCTGGTGACGCATCGCTTCAAGCTCGCCGACATCGAACAGGCCTACGACCTTTTCGCGCATCAGCGCGACGGGGTTCTCAAGGTCGCCCTCACCCCCTGACGCAGAGCACTCCGATGGTCAGTCCTCCTGCCGGCTTCGACGGTCCGGCCGTGCCTTCGCCGCCGGGCCGGCGCCTGTTGCGGCCCGACTTCCTGTGGGGCGTCTCGACGTCGTCGTATCAGATTGAAGGTGCAGCACGAGAGGATGGTCGCGGTCCCAGCGTCTGGGACGGCTTTTCCCACGAGCCCGGGCGGATCGCCAACGGCGACACCGGGGACGTTGCCTGCGATCACTACCATCGATACGCCGAGGACATCGCCCTGATGCGCGACATGGGCGTGGGCGCCTATCGCTTCTCGATCGCCTGGCCGCGCGTGTTGCCTGACGGGCGTGGGGCCGTGAACGAGCGCGGGATCGCCTTCTACGACCGGCTCGTCGACGGGCTGCTTGCGGCGGGAATCGAGCCCTGGGTCTGCCTGTACCATTGGGACCTGCCGCAGGCGCTTCAGGATCGCGGCGGCTGGGCCCATCGTGACAGCGCAGGCTGGTTCGCGGACTATGCCCGTCTGGTGGCAAGCCGGCTGGGCGACCGCGTGAAGCGGTTTGCGACCTTCAACGAGCCAGGCGTCTTCACGCTCTTCGGCTATGCATTCGGCTGGCATCCACCGGCGGTCGACGATGCGGCGCAGCACCATGCCGCGATCCATCACGTGAACCTGGCGCATGGCGCGGCGATCGACGTGCTTCGGGCCTATCTGCCCGGCGCGTCGCTCGGAACCATCTGCAACCTGCAGCCCGTGCGGCCCGTCGATCCGACAGCGGCGGACCGTGCGGCGGCCGCCCTGCTGGATGAGTACTGGAACCGTGCCTTCGCCGATCCGCAGGTCCGCGGGGCCTATCCCAAGGAACTCGCCGCGCGGATCGCGCCCTTCGTCCGGGAAGGCGACATGGACCGGATCCGGCGCCCCATCGACTGGCTCGGCATCAACCACTATTCGCCGATCTACGCCCGGGCCGACGCCGCGTCGCGCCTGGGATTCGCCTGGAGCGACGCGCCGGCCGGCGTCCCGCGATCGCCGATCGGCTGGCAGATCGATCCCGGAGCCTTCAGGGACACGTTGCTCGACGCCTGCGACCGGTATCGGCTGCCGATCTACGTGACGGAGAACGGCGCCGGCGCGGAGGAGAGCAGCGATGCAGCGGGGGTGGTGAACGACGTCCAGCGCATCGACTATCTGTCGCGCTACATTGATGCGCTCGAAGAGGCCGTCACCTTCGGCGCCGACGTGCGGGGCTATTTCGTCTGGTCGCTGCTCGACAATTTCGAATGGGGCGCCGGCTACGCCAGCCGCTTCGGCCTCGTCCGCGTGGATTATCCGACGCAGCGGCGCATCCCCAAGGCCTCGGCCCGCTGGTACAAGGCGACCATCGCTGCCCAGGTCCGCGGCGGCGTGTCGTGAGCTGCCTCCTCGCCGATGTCGGGGGCACGCGCACCCGCTTCGCCCTGCTCGCGGACGGGCAGGTGGGGACGATCGAATCGCTGCGCACCGGCGCCTACGCCAGCATGCATGATGCCGCGCATCACTTTCTCAACGGGCAGCCGGAGGGCACGGTCTTGGACCGCGCGGTGATCGCCGCGGCCGGTCCCGTCTCGGGCGGCCGCTGCAAACTCACCAATGCCGCATGGACGCTCGACGCCGAAAGCCTCCGGCAATCGCTGCATCTCCGGTCGGTCCGTCTGGTCAACGACCTCGAGGCCCTGGCCTGGGCCGTGCCGCATTTTGGTGCCAACGATGTGGTCGCGGTGGGCGAGGGAAGCGCCGTCATGGGCGAGCCCGTCGCGGTCATCGCACCGGGCACCGGCCTCGGCCTCGCCTGCTATCTTCTCGGTGCCGCTCCACGCGCCGTGGCCAGCGAAGCCGGGCACGCGACGCTTGCGGCGAGCGACGCCGGCGACGCCGCGATCCTTGAAATGCTGCGCAAGCGCTTCGGCCATGTGTCCGCCGAGCGGGTCCTGTCGGGTGCCGGACTGGTGAACCTGCACGCGGTGCTGGCGGTGCAGGACGGCCACGCGCCGGGGACCCCGACGCCGGAGGAGATCGTCCGGGGCGCGCTTTCCGGCACCGCGCCCCGCTACGCTGCCGCGCTCGAACTGTTCTGCGGGTTTCTGGGATCGTTCGCGGGCGACATGGCACTCACGTTCGCGGCCCGCGGCGGGGTGCTGATCGGCGGAGGGATCGCGCCCCATATCGTCCCTGTTCTTCGGGATTCGTCGTTTCGAAAGCGCTTCGCCGCGAAGGGCCGCTTCGCCGGGTATGTCGGTCAAATTCCCACCGGCATCATCGTTCGGCTGGAGCCGACCTTCCTTGGCCTGGCGGCGCTGGCGGCCCGGGGCGGTGGATGAGGACGGACGATGGCGTCTCGGCCGTCGGCCCGGGGCCGCTCAGGCGCTTCTGGCATAGCGCCCTGGGGTTCGGCCGCGGCAAGGGGGCCTGGGTGCCATGGACGCTGATCGGGCTGCTGATCCTCTGCGTCGTGGCGCAGCTCCTGGTGCAGTACCGGCTGAACGTCTGGAACCGTGACTTCTTCGATGCGTTGGAAAAGCGGAACGGCGCCGGGATCCGCCACCAGACCTTTCTGCTGCCCGGTCTTGCCGCGTGCAGCATCTTCCTCGCGGCCTTCGCCGTCTGGGCGCGGATGACCTTCCAGCGGAGGTGGCGCGGCTGGCTGACCCCGCACCTGATCGGGCTGTGGCTGGAGAACGGCAACTACCGGCGCCTCGAGGCCGGGAGCGACGAACCCCAGCTGGCGGAGTACCGGATCGCCGAGGATGCGCGCATTGCCACCGATGCCCCGATCGACCTCGTGACCGGCCTGCTTTCCTCGGTGCTGACGGCGGCGACCTTCGTCGTGGTCCTGTGGACGGTGGGCGGCGCGATCGCCATCGGGCCTGCGCGCCTCGGTCTGGAGCTGCCGGGTTACCTTGTGTTCGCCAGCATCGCCTACGCCATGCTGACCACGGGGGCCATGTTGCTGGTCGGACGGCGGATGGCGCATGTCATTGAACGGAAGAACCAGGCCGAATCGGAACTCAAGTTCGCGGTCGCCCGTCTTCGCACAGCGCCGGTCGGTGCGACGGGGGCGGGCGTGCAGGCGGGGGCGGTCAGCTTCGCGCTGGACGAGGTGCTCCGAACCTGGCGCTTTTTGCGCGGCCAGCATGTGCGGACCACTCTTGTATCGTCGGGCAATACGCTGCTGGCGCCCATCATCGGCCTGATCCTGTCCGTGCCCAAGTACATCGACGGCTCCCTGTCGCTCGGTGAGGTGACACAGGCCGCCGCAGCGTTCGCGGCCGTCCAGATTGCGTTCAATTGGCTGGTCGACAACTATCCGCGGTTGGCGGAATGGGCGTCGTCGGCCAGCCGGGTGGGCGTCCTGCTGCTCGCGGTCGACCAGCTGGGCGACCTGCGCCGGCCCACGGCGACCGAGCCTGCGTCCGGGAGATAAACCATGTCGCTACCTGAGACCGAGCCGGCGGGGGTCTCGTGGCGGGCAGGCCTTTCGCAGGTGGACGCGCAAGCGCGCTTGCAAGCAGAGGGCTTCAACGAACTGCCCATGGGCGATGGCCGGGGCATCCTGCGCATCGTCGTCGATGTCCTCCGTGAGCCGATGTTCTCGCTGTTGCTGGCGGCGGGCGCCATCTACCTGCTGCTCGGCGATCTCGGCGAGGCGATCGTGCTGCTCGCCTTTGCGACCTTGTCGGTCCTGATCACGGTCGTGCAGGAGACCCGCAGCGAGCGCGTCCTGGCGGCCTTGCGCGATCAGGCGAGCCCGCGCGCGCTGGTGATCCGCGACGGACAGCGGCTGCGCATCCCGGGCCGGGAGGTCGTGCGCGGCGACACGATCGTCGTGCTCGAAGGGGATCGCATCCCCGCCGACGCGGTCGTCGTGTCGGCCGGCAGCCTCGTCGTCGACGAATCGCTGCTCACCGGCGAATCGGTCCCCGTCAACAAGAGCGCCGGTGACACCGTTGCCGCCATGGCGCGCCCCGGTGGCGAGAACACGCCGTACCTGTACTCGGGAACTCTTGCGGTTCATGGCGAGGGCGTTGCGGTGGTGCGCGCGATCGGATCGAACAGCGAACTCGGCCGCATCGGACAATCGCTGAAGGCGATCACGCCGGAGCCGCCACGTCTGCAGGTGGAAACGCGGCGGCTCGTCCGGATCTTTGCCGCGGTTGGGCTCGCCGCCAGCCTGGCCGTCGTGCTCCTGATCGGGATCGTGCAGGGGGACTGGCTGCAAGCCGTACTTGGCGGGATTGCCATCGGCATGTCTCTCCTGCCGGAGGAGTTTCCCCTCGTGCTCACGGCCTTCATGGTCATGGGGGCGTGGCGCCTTTCGCGGGTGCGGGTCCTGACGCGCCGCGCCTCCGCGATCGAGATGCTCGGCGCGGCAACGGTCCTGTGCTCCGACAAGACGGGCACGATGACCCAGAACCGCATGAACCTGGCGGAAGTGCGCACGGTCGACACGACGTGGCGGGCCGGGCAGGGCGAACCAGACGCCGAGGCTGCCGCCCTGATCGAGGCCGCCCGGGGCGCGAGTTCGCCCGAACCCTCCGACCCGATGGAAAAGGCCCTGGCAGCCCAGGCCGGCGGCAGGGCGGCCGGCAAGCTCCTGCGCCGCTACGGTCTGCAGCCGACGCTGCTGGCCATGAGCCATGTCTGGCAGGACGAGGAGGGCGGCCGCCATGTGGCGACCAAGGGCGCGCCCGAGGCCATCGGCGCCCTCTGTCGGCTCGACGCCGCGGGCCAGGCATGGCTGCATCGGGCGATCGAGGACATGGCCAGCGAAGGCATGCGGGTGCTGGGCGTCGCCCGGGCACGACTGCCGGACGGTCCCTTGCCGGAGGAGCAGACGGGCTTCGATCTCGAGTTCCTCGGCCTGGTGGGATTCGCCGATCCGCTGCGCGAGAATGTGCCGGGCGCCATCGGTGAATGCCGCTCGGCGCAGATCAGGGTGATCATGATCACCGGCGACTATCCCGCCACGGCGCGCGCGATTGCCGGGCGCGCGGGCCTCGACGCCGGCAAGGCCGTCGACGGACGTTCTCTCGAGAATATGGACGACGCCGCCCTGCGCGAGTGCATCCGCACGACCAATGTGTTCGCCCGCATCATGCCGGAGCAGAAGCTTCGCCTCGTGCAGGCCCTGAAGGCCGACGGCGAGGTCGTGGCGATGACGGGTGACGGGGTCAACGACGCACCGGCGCTCCGGGCCGCGCATATCGGCGTGGCGATGGGAGGGCGCGGCACCGACGTTGCGCGCGAAGCTTCCGCCATCGTTCTGCTCGACGACGATTTCGGCTCGATCGTGCGGACCATTCGCCTCGGACGCCGCATCTACGACAATCTCCGGAAGGCGAGCGCATACATCGTGGCGGTGCACATACCGATCGCGGGCCTCGCGCTGCTGCCGCTGCTGTTCGGCCTGCCGTTCATGCTCAGCCCCATTCACATTGCGTTCCTCGAGATGGTCATCGATCCGGTCTGCTCGATCGCCTTCGAGGCCGAGGCCGAAGAGCGGGACCTGATGCAGCGGCCGCCACGGGCCGCGGACAGCCGGTTGTTGTCGCCCTCGATGATGGCTTTCAGTCTCCTGCAAGGCGGCCTGGCGCTCGTGGCGCTCGCTGTCGTGCTGGTGGTGGGCATCGGCCGGGACATGCCGACCGACGAATTGCGTGCCCTCATGTTCACTTCGCTTGTCCTGATCAATGTCGGGCTGATCGTCGTGAACCGCTCCTTCTCGTCGTCGTTGTCCGTGGCTCTGCGGCGCCCGAACCTCTTCCTGTGGTTCCTTCTGTCGCTGGTCGCCGGGGTGCTGACGATCGCGCTCACCTGGCCGCCGGCGATGGCTCTCTTCCAGTTCGGCCCGGTGCGTGCCGACGATCTCGGCGTGTCGCTGGTCGTGACCGTGGGCCTCATTCTTTGTCTGGAGGCCCTGAAGCCATGGTGGCGGCACAGCCTGCGTAGCTGACGCGCCCGATGTTGAGATAGGTCAAGGCGCCGCGGTGCCGGCGCGGCCATGGTCGAGCGCTGCCACCAAACGGGTCGCGACCCTCATGCTCTACCTCTCCAACGCCAATCTGCCGATCTCGGTTCGCCAGCAGCTTCCGCCGCGAGCGCAGGACCTCTATCGGGAGGCCTTCAACGAGACCTGGGCCCTGCATGCCGGCGACGCCGGGCGCGAGGAACATGCCAGCCGTGCCGCGTGGGCGGCCGTGAGGCATCACTACCACGCCATGCCGGGCGGTCAGTGGCACCCGAACGTGCCCTCCGATCTGCCAGGCCCGGAGGGGGCGGGACGATGACATACAGCGTCGTCATGGCGGCACTCTCGCCCGGTCGCGATTGCCAGGGCGTGGCCGGCGCAGCGATCGCACTTGCCCGGCAGTTCGATGCCATGCTGCTGGCGCGAGCCTACTGCCGTCCGATCCACTGCATCTGCGGCGACTATTCGGTCCCCGCGGCGCTGTTCCAGGAGGACCGCCGGCAGATCGAGCGCCATCTCAAGGCGTCGGAAGCGGACTTCCAGGCCATTGTCGCGAAGAACGACCATGCCGGAGACTGGCAGGGCGAGAGCAGCACAGAGCCGCTTTCCGAGCGCCTTGCCCGCGAGTCCGTCGCAGCCGACATCGTCGTCGCCGGCGTCCCCAAGGTTGGCGAACTGCCCGATGCGACCCGGCAGCCCGACCTGTGCGATCTGGTGATGCAGGCGGGGCGCCCGGTCATGCTGGTGCCGGAGTCCTCGCGGACCGCGAAGTTCGACCGGATCCTCGTCGCCTGGAAGGATACGCGGGAGGCGCGTCGGGCTGTCTGCGATGCGCTGCCGCTGCTGGTCAAGGCCCGGAACGTCCTCGTCGTCGAAATCCACGCGACGGACGCGCATGCCGCGGCCTGGCAGAGCGTCGCGCGGGTATCGCGCTGGCTGGCGCGCCACGGCATTGCGGCGGAAGAGAAGGTGGTCGCGGCGGAAATGGCGAACGCATCGCAGCTCTCGGATCTGGCACGGACCTACGAGGCCGACGTGATCGTGGCGGGCGCCTACGGACACAATCGCCAGGGACACTGGGCGCTGGGCGGAATCACGAGCGAACTCCTATCGGGCGGCCGATGCGTTCTGCTTTCGCACTAGCGGGATTGGTTGCTGTCTTCGGTCTGTTGTCGGCAATCACAGGCTGCGCCACCGGCCCGAATCCCGCTGCCCCCGTCACGGCAGGTCTGCCCGTCCAGCAGGTTTCCGATCTGGCGGCGGCCCTGCAGGGAATCGGGATCGCCGTGCCGCCGCGCGGCAGGCTGGTCGTGGTCAACATTCCGTCGTTCGAGCTCGTTGCGCTGCAGGACGGGAAGCCCATCCTGCGCAGCCGCGTCGTCGTCGGCCGACCCTCGACCCCTACGCCCGAACTGTCGACGGCGATCTGGGCGGTCACGTTCAATCCGTCCTGGACACCGACGCCTGCCATGGTGCGCTGGGAAGGAGCGCGTCACGTGCCGCCCGGGCCGCACAATCCGCTGGGCCGGATCCTGTTCGAACTCGACAACGATCAGCTGATCTTCCTGCACGACACCAACGACCGGAGATACTTCGACCGGCCGGTGCGCACCTTCAGCCACGGATGCGTCCGCGTGGAGAAGGCCCGTGCCCTTGCCGCCTGGGCGCTCGACGTGACGGAGGCCGGGATCGACCGGTCGATCGCGCGCGGCGGGACGCACCGGGAGATCCTGGCGACAAACATTCCCGTGGCGCTGGTGTATCGCACGCGGTTCCCGGACGATGACGGCCGCCTCGTCGAGTATCCCGACGTCTACCGGTCGCAAACTGCCGCCGCGCCGGATGAGGTCACTCGCGGGTTCTGCCGGGGCCCGATCTAGCAGGCCGTTGAAAGAGCCGGGCCTTGGCCAATAAACGAAATAAACGAAATAAACGAATCAGACGAAATGAATGTCGCAGCCCCCTGTTCAGGTATCCTGGTACCGCAGGCGGGCGGATGTTTCTTGCCGGTCCCTGTAAAAAGCCCTGTTCCAGCAGCCTGCCGAGCTGATCGCGTATTCGTCAGCGCTGCCGCGCAGCAGCGCCGGAGGGAGCCATGCCCGACTCGAACATCATCGACATCCGGATCAGCGACATCCGGCAGCTCTTCAACTCCCTCGATCCGTCCCCCTTTCACGAAAGGGATCTCGACCGGGATGCCGAAGAGTTCATCGTGGGATGGGCGGACGAGTATCCGCTGCAGAGCGCACTCGAACTGGTCATCCGTGTCCCGCAGGAGCAGCTCGACCAGGCGCGGCAATCGAACATCCCGCAGGCGGTTCACAACTATTTCTCCTACCGTGCGGTGGCGAGTGCGCGGCGGATTCGATTCCAGCTTCGCGAGGGCCGCTTCGCCCTCGCAATGGGCCTGGCCTTCCTGGCGGTCTGCATCCTGCTCCGCCAGCTCGCCGGTTCGATCACGCCCGCACCCCTCCAGCAGGTCTTCCAGGAGGGTTTGCTGATCCTGGGCTGGGTGGCGATGTGGCGGCCGCTTCAGCTCTTCCTCTACGACTGGTGGCCGGTGCGTCACCATGGCCGGCTCTATCGCAAGCTGGCCACAATGAAGGTGAGCGTCCTTGCTGCCTAGGCAGGGATGCCGGATCATGTCGTACGAGGGCGCGGCCACTTCCAATCATCGTAGCGTGAGGTCTCAGTCATGAAGAAGCCGTTCCATCTGGCGTGGTTCCTGTCGCAGGGTTATGGCCCGAAGAGCTGGCGCAGCCAGTTTCCCGGCAGCGACCTCAATCGCTGGATGATGCCGGACATCTTCGTCGATCTGGCGAAGGGCATGGACCGGGCCTGCTTCGATTACATGATCATCGAGGACAGCTCGAACGTGCCCTACACCTACCAGGGCTCGCACAATTCGTACCTGCAGTACGCGGCGAGTGCGCCCAAGCTCGATCCGGCAGTGCTGGTGCCGTATCTCGCCATGGCGACCAAGACGGTGGGCCTCGTGCCGACGCTCTCCATCTCCGAGTATCCGCCTTACCTGCTGGCGCGCCTGGTCAACTCGCTCGACCATACGACCGAGGGCCGCATCGGCTGGAACTGCGTGACCGGCAGCAACGACGGTGCGGCGCAGAACTATGGCCACGAGAAGCACCGGCCGCATGACGAGCGCTACGACGTGGCCGACGAGTTCGCCGACGTGGTGACGAAGCTGTGGGAGGCGTGGGAGCCGGATGCTGTCGTCCTGGATCGGGAGAAGCCGATGTTCGCCGACGGCTCGAAGGTCCATCCCATCAACCACGAGGGCAAGTACTTCAAGGTCCGCGGGCCGATCAACGCGCCGCGCTCGCCGCAGGGGCGCGTTCCGATCTGCCAGGCCGGTGGTTCGCCGCGCGGCCAGCAGTTCGCGTCGCGCTGGGCCGACACCATCATCACCGAGGGTGGCGGCAGCATCGAAAGCATGAAGGCCTATCGCGACAAGGTCCGGAAGCAGGCGCTCGAACACGGCCGCAATCCCGACGACATCAAGGTGCTGTTCCTGGCCCATCCGATCATCGACGTCAGCATGGAGGCGGCGCGCGACCGCTCACGGATGGAAGCCGCCGAAGCCGAGAAGCATCTCGACCTGCATCTGTCGGGCATGTCGCGTCTGACCGGCATCGATTTCTCGAAGTTCGACCTCGACCAGCCGCTGCCGTCGCATCTCACGACCAACGGCCACCAGTCGTCGCTCGCCAAATGGATCGGCAAGACCCCGCGCTCGATCCTGCAGAGCTATTCGCGCAAGGGCGGCATCGACTTCACGGGCACGCCCGACTATGTCGCCGGCCTGATGGCGGAGATCATGCAGGAGGTGGGGGGCGACGGCTTCCTGATCTTCAACAGCTACTTCGACCGCCGCTACATCATGGAAGTCTGCGACGGTCTGGTGCCGGAACTGCAGCGCCGCGGTGTGACGCGCAAGCAGTACGCACACAAGCACCTGCGCGACAACCTGCTGGAGTTCTGAGACCTGGCTCGGCCGGGCGACGTCGTGCTCAGCGAAAAGTTCTTCTATCCAGGGTTTGGGGCGGCCGCCGTGTCGCTCGGCGTGGGTCTCGCCGTTGTGACGGCGGGCGGCGAGAGCATGGATTGATCCTGATCAAGTCGCCACGGCGCGGACGCCGGTATCAGGGAGCTGCAACCAAAGGCCGCCTGAGGGCCGTCACTCCGAAGGAAGAGGGAGTCCTTCCTTGAAGGCCATGGTTCTCTCTTCCCCTGGCGGGACGCTCCAGCTCGAGGAGCGGCCCGACCCAAGGCCAGGCCCCGGCGACCTGCTCATCAGGGTCGAGGCCTGCGGCGTATGCCGCACCGATGTCCATATCCTCGACGGCGATCTTCCGGGAATCCGACATCCGATCGTGCCCGGCCATGAGATCGTCGGGATCGTCGAAGCGGTGGGTAGGGGCGTGCCGACCGCTCGCCTGGGCACGCGCGTCGGTGTGCCGTGGCTCGGCGGGACATGCGGCCATTGTCCCTACTGTGCGGCGGACAGGGAGAATCTGTGCGACCGCCCGGTCTTCACCGGCCTCACCCGGGATGGCGGGTTCGCGACCCACGTCGTGGCCAGTTCGGACTTCTCGTTCGCGTTGAAGGGCTTCGACGACCCGGCGGCCGCCGCGCCGCTGCTGTGTGCCGGACTGATCGGCTGGCGGTCCCTCAAGCTCTGCGGCGAAGCGCACCGGATCGGCCTCTATGGCTTCGGCGCCGCCGCCCACATCATCGCCCAGGTGTGCCGATGGCAGGGGCGGGAAGTCCATGCCTTCACCCGGCCGGGAGATTGTGCGGCGCAGGCGCATGCGCGTTCGCTGGGAGCGATCTGGGCCGGCGGCTCCGACGAGATTCCGCCCCATCCTCTCGATGCGGCCATCCTGTTCGCGCCGGTCGGCGACCTCGTACCGGCGGCGCTGAAGGTCGTTCGAAAGGGCGGGCGCGTGGTCTGCGGGGGCATCCACATGAGCGACATCCCCTCGTTTCCCTACAGGCTGCTCTGGGAGGAGCGCCAGCTTCTTTCGGTCGCGAACCTCACGCGCGAGGATGCGCGGGAGTTCCTGGCGCTGGCGCCGATGGTGCCGGTGAGGACGACGACGACCGTCTACCCGCTGGCGTCTGCCAACCAGGCCATTTCCGATCTGCGTTCGGGCGCCTTCCAGGGCGCGGCGGTTCTGGTGCCCTGACCGGCGGCGCGCCGGTGCCGGGATTTGACATGGCGCAATGCGCCCGGACGCACCCTGGGCGAGCGTGCATCACAAGATCGACCGAAAGGAACCGGGAAATGCGCGCCAAGGACATCATGACCGAGAGCATCGTCTGCGTGAACGTCAAGGAAACGGTGTTCGATGCCGCCGAACTCCTGCTCGGCGCCGGCGTGAGCGCGGCGCCGGTCGTCAATGACCAGGGCAACGTCCTCGGTATCGTCAGCGAGGCCGACCTCATCCATCGCGCCGAGCTGGAGACGTCGCCGCGCAAGTCGTGGCTGTTGCGTCTTCTCGACAGCGAAGCGACTGTCGCCCGGGATTACGTCACGTCGCACGCCCGCAATGTCGCCGACGTCATGACCCGCGAGGTCGTCACGGCCAGCGACGAGGCCACGCTGGGCGAGTTGGTCGAGCTGATTGAGAAGCACCGCGTCAAGCGCATCCCGATCGTGCGGGACAACAAGCTCGTTGGCATTGTCAGCCGCGCCAACATTCTTGGGGCACTGCTGTCGCGCGAGCCGGACAGTGCCGCCGGACTGCCCGACGACAAGAAGCTCCGCCAGGCCGTGGCCGAAGCGTTCGACAAGCAGGCCTGGAAGTCGCGGTGGCCCGTCAATGTCGTCGTCAGTGACGGCGTGGTCCATCTCTGGGGCTTCGTCGGGGGTGAAGACGTCCGGAAGGCCTACCGCGTAGCGGCAGAGAACGTTCCCGGCGTGAAGAAGGTCAAGAGCCACCTGCGCTCGATACCCGCCACCGTCGGCATGGGTGTCTAGCGCAGGGCGATCAGGGGCCCTTTGATTCGAGCCTCTCCAGCGTGAGGACCACCGGGGCATGGATTTCCCGGTCGGTCAGCACGCGAGGCGCTGGCAGCCGGTATTGGACCTGATGGGCTGCGACGAGCCGCGCCATGAGGATCAGCTTGCGGCCCTCGGGCGAAAAGCTTGCGGGGAGCCGCAGGGCAAAGGGGATCGGAACTTGCCAGCCGCTGCGCACCACCTGCTCGGCAAGCAGTTCGCCGTCCGCTGAACGCGCGATGTCGAACAGCTGGAGCTGAAGCTCCACGCCCCGCGGCAGCGCGGTCTTCTCGGCCAGCGTGGCTGCGCCGGAAATGACCGTCGCAGGCGGCAGGGTATCTCCCAGCTTGGGCATGAGAAGGCTGGCGTGGAACATCAGGGCATGCCCGCTGGCATCCAGCACGCAGGTGAAGCGAAACGGAACCGAGGTGCCGTTCCGGCGATGTCGCGATCCCGTCCCCGTGACGGTGGTCATGATCGGCTGAATTCCCACCGCCTCGTCCGTTCGTTCGATGGAGAGCCACGGCGCGCCGTCGAGGCTGAGCAGGCCGAAGGCTGCGTCCGACTGCCGTGTCTCGAGGCCGGCCTTGCCGGCGCAGCGGGAGAGCATCGGGGTGGAGATGCCGCCGTCGGGGCCCGCCAGCGCGGGAGAGGCGATCGAGGCGGCAAGCAGGACGGGGAGAAGCCGATGGATGATCGTCATGGGGCGCCCCTCGGCAGGCAAATGGCGGATTTCGATGGCTCAGCCTGCCTGCTTTCCGCGCCGCTTCATTGACCTGCATCAAGCGGCGATCTCCGCCGGCCGACCCGGTGCCGGTTTGATCTGGATCAGCCCGGGCGGCCTCATTCCGGGCTAGCGTGAGGTCGAACGCGGGAAGGATCTTCCATCATGCAGGCTCTGCGGCGGATTGTGCGAATGGCCCTGGTGGCCGGCATTGTCACCGGGGCGTGCCTTGCTCCGGTCCTCGCGGGCGACGTCGAGGCCACGGGCTGGACGCTGGAGCAGGGCGTCGATCCGCCCAGCTATGCGCTGATCGAGCCGCGCAGCCGCAACCTCAATCTCGACGTCGTGGTGCTCGCCTGCGAGCAGGCAGAGGATCATCGGGTCCTGCAGCTCCAGCTCTACCTGACGAACGACGGCCCTCTGATGCCCGATGGTGTGGCGGCGGGGCGGGCGAAGGTCGATCCGCGCGCCGAGATCGTCATCGACGACCATGTCTTTCCGGTCGGCCTGCTGTTTGCCGGAGACCATGTCGTGCTGAGCGACGAGACCCAGGCGATGTTCCCGCGCGTTTCGGAGCGCCTGCTCGATGCAATGGAGCAGGGCACGACGATGCAGCTGCGCTTCGACCTCGTCGCCGAACCACCGGGAAAGCCCGCGGCCTTCGACGGCGAGGCGGTGGTCGACCTTCAGGATGGCCTGGCCGGCACGCTGGGAAAGGCCGTTGCCGCGGTGCGCCGCTGCGCCACGGGCCCGGCTCCCCAGAACGTCGCGCTCGCGATCCCGAGACGCTGACCCTTCAAGGGAGATCGACCGAGCCTCGCGCGTCCCCTTCAGGCCAACCCTGCGCGCCGATCAACGGAACGAATCGGACCGGCTCGAGGCGCTCCGTCGTGTCGTGGCCGTCGCCTGCGCGGACCACCCGAACGAGCATCTGTCCATTGTCCTTGTCGGCCACGGGCATGACCAGCCGTCCGCCCGGGCGGAGCTGGGCGCGCAGCGAGGGAGGGATTCCCGGCCCATGGGCGGTCGCGACGATCGCATCGTAGGGGGCGCCCAGATCCCACCCCAGCGTGCCGTCGCCTTCGACCACGTCCACGCTGCCGTATCCCAACCGCTTGAGCGTCTCGCGGGCGGTCTTTGCCAGCGCCGGGATGCGCTCGATCGTATGCACCGCGCGGGCGATATGGGCGAGGACGGCGGCGCCGTAGCCCGAGCCCGTGCCGATCTCCAGGACCCGTTCACCTCCCTGCAGTCCCAGCGCTTCGAGCATCGCGGCGACGATGTAGGGCTGCGAGATCGTCTGCCCTTCTCCGATGGCGAGCGGCTGGTCCGTATAGGCCGCGGGGCGGCACTGCTGCGGCACGAACGCCTCCCGTGGGACGTGCAACATGGCGTCGAGAACGCGCCGGTCGTGAACGCCCCGGCCGGCAATCTGGTCGCGAACCATGCGCTGGCGTGGCTCGAGATACGGATTGATCCATTTCATCGCGCCATCCTCCGGCCGCCGCGGCCTGAGCGGCGTCAGCGGCGGCTCTTCAACGATATACGAGGACCGGTATGGTACTGTGGGTCAGCACTTTCACGGTCTCGCTTCCGAGGATCAGGGCAGCGGCGCCGCGGCGGCCATGCGACGCCATCGCGATCAGATCGCACCCCTTCGCCGCGGCGGTGTCCGTGATCGCCTTGTACGGCATGGCATGCTCGACATGGATGGCCTCGCACTCCACGCCGAGCGCCTCGGCCTGCTGTTTCGCTGCTTCCAGGCAACGCTTGGCGGCGTCCCCGGCATGTTTTTCGTAGGCAGGCCGCGTGTCCGCAAGCTGCACGCTGTCCATGGAGAAGATGTGGAAGGGTTCCGTGACGGTGACTACGGTAGCCTTCGCCTTGGCGTCGCGCGCCAACTGCAGGGCGTTCTGAATGGCCGTCGTGGAAAGCGCCGAGCCATCCGTTGGAATAAGGATGTGCTTGAACATGTCCTGATCCTCCCGATTGCAATCGTGGAACGATATCGCAACCGGGACGCTCGCTTCTTGACTTGGATCAACCCAGCCGGCGCGCCGATTGACATGGATCAGGTCGGGCCGGGGTGCGGGAGTCTAGTCTGCGTTTCCGGGCAACTGCGAATCGGAGGATGGCCATCGCCATCAAACATGTGATGTTCCGTGCCGCCGCGCGGGAGAAAGTGCTGCCCGGCGCCACTCAACTGGCCGATGCCGCACGCATCACCCTCGGGCCCAAGTCGCGGAGAGAGCAGGAACAAGAAGAGGCGACCTTGATGGGAACGCGATGACGGGCGAAGGGGAGGCGGTAGTCACGACCGTGGCCAAGGGCGGGTTGTGCGTGCGCTTCCGCCCCGCCACTCCGCTCACGCTGCACGGCCGGACCTGCTGGCGCACCGATGGCAACAGTCCGGTCAGGATCGGCCGGGACGCCGCCGTCGCCTTCTTCTCCCGCTACGATCCCGTCGGACACACGTTGAGGCGGGTCGGGCGGCCCGAACTCCTGTTCGACCTCCCGCCGGTGCCGGTGACGTTCCTCGACGATCCTGAGCCCGGGATCGGCAAATGGATCGAAGCGATCTGGCAGGAACCTGGTGGCCCCTTGCACGGCTGGTTCCATGCGGAGACGCCGGTCGGCGGCGCCGAGAGGCTGTTCGTGCCCCACATGGGACGCGCGGTATCCCGGGACGACGGATTGACGTGGCGCCACCGGGGCGACCTGCTGCGACTGCCGCCTGAACGCATCGACCGCACGTGGCGCAACGGATTCTTCGCCGGAGGCTATGGCGATCTCAGTGCGCTTGCGGATCGTGAGGGCGGGTGGCTCTACGTCTTCTTCTCCAGCTACTATCCCGACGAGCCGGCACAGGGTGTGGCTGTGCTGCGCCTGCCGATCGCGGACTTGGGCGAGCCGCCGATGCTCTGGACCGGACAGGGATGGTCGACGGACGGCAGCCGGCCGCCTCGCCCGATCTGGCCGATGCGGCGCGGCTGGCGGTATGCCGATCCCGACGGGTTCTGGGGGCCTGCCGTGCACTACGACAATGCGCTCGGGGCCTTCGTCATGCTGCTGAATCGCACGGTCGGCGGCGCCGGAGATCTGATGCAGGAAGGCATCTACGCGAGCTTCAATCGCGACCTGGCGGAGCCCGAAGCGTGGAGCGCGCCGCTCCGGATCGTCAGGGGCGGCGCCTGGTATCCGCAGGCCGTCGGACTCGGGGAAGGGCACGGCGATACCGAGGTGGGAACGGCCGGCCGCTTCTTCATGGCGGGCTTCTCCGCCTGGACGATCGAATTCTCGCGCGTCGCGGACGGGGGTGGCGCCGGCCAGCCACTGACCTGCACCGCGCAGCAGTTCGCCACGCTGTTCGGCGCCGACCGTCGGTGTCCCTGGTGACCGGGGAGAGTAGATGTTTGAGGCTTGACCACGCGAAACGCTGACACATGGGTTGTCGTTGATGTTCCCGACATGGCGCTCGCGGAATAACCAGAGTCTGACGTCATTGCCGTTGCTAGCGGTGGAGGTCGGAACAGACGTCGAATATTCGGAGTTGCCGCCCACGTCTTCGGATCGAAGGCCGCATTGAACGGCGACGACCCAGTGTCGAACAGATAAAGTCTGGGCTCATGGTGGCGGCTCCCAACCGATGAAGCTTTCTGCAGAAGCACGGCGGCTCACTGTGCGTGTCGTTCCGGGAACGACCGTTTCGGCACTCTATCAAAAGGCTCCCCACGCTCGTGCGCTGCTGGTGCTGGCGCATGGTGCAGGGGCCGGCATGACACATCCGTTCATGGTGGCCGTGGCCGACCGGCTTGCCGAGGTGGGTGTGAGCACCCTCAGGTTCCAGTTTCCCTACATGGAGGCTGGCTCGAAGCGGCCGGACCGGCCGGCCGTGGCCCATGCCGCAATAGGTGCAGCCGTGCGGCAGGCGGCGAAGCTGGCGCCGGCGTTGCCGCTGTTCGCGGGAGGCAAGTCGTTTGGCGGTCGCATGACCTCCCAGGCCCAGGCGCTGGAACCCCTGCCGAAAGTTCAGGGCCTGGTGTTCCTGGGGTTTCCCCTGCACCCGCCGGAAAAGCCCTCCGCGGAACGCGCGGAGCATCTGTCCGACACTCGTATTCCGCTGCTCTTCATCCAGGGCACACGGGATCGCCTCGCCCGGCCTGCACTCCTGCGAAAGGTCCTCAAGGGCTTGGGGAAGCGGGCGAGCTACCGGCCGATCAAAGACGCCGATCATTCCTTCGGTGTCCTGGTCCGGTCCGGCCGGACCAACCAGGAGGTGCTCGCCGAAATGGCCGCCGTCGTCGGCAATTGGATAGCGTCTGGAAAGTTGGCCAAACGCGCCGCGGCATCCCGCACGGAGAAGGCGGTGGTAGTGGAGGCAGTCAGCCGCTAACCCGTCTCAGCTTGAATTTCCCTGCTATCAGGGAATTTAACAAGGAAGTCATCGCCGATGTGGGCTAGCGGGCTGCCGAAATCCCCGAGTTCTCTCACCTTTCCAGACATTCGGCCGATACCGGCCGGATTTTGAACAGGGAATTTAAAGCGCCGTAACAGGGAACGCTGAACCCCAAAACAGGGAATGCCAAACCCCAGAAAGGGCCCGACATCGTGAGGGTACTGATCGAGGAAGGGCTCACACCCGCTGATGCCATCACCCTTGACCACGGCCATCATGAAGTCGACCGCCGAAGGGCAGCGCGCCGACGTCGTCGTCGCCATTGCCGGCGCCATGGACAGGCTCTGCGCCGACCGCATCGTGCGTCCCTAGACCCGCGTCTGTCTCGCCGACTCGATCCTGGGCGTCGGCGTCCGCGAGGGCACGCCGAAATCCGACGTCTTGACGGTCGAGGCGTTCAAGCGGTGCCCACCGCGCCCGATGCCGCGGTCGACCGCACCAGGGCCGCTATC
>JBILYJ010000307.1:0-6263 GCA_044377795.1 Reyranella sp.
TGAGGGCAAGACCTACGAGGAGTTCCTGGCCGGCATGGCCAAGGGCCGCATCCCGCTCGGCCGCATGGGCAAGGCCGAGGAATTCGCCCGCATGGCCTGCTTCCTCTGCTCCGATGCCGGCTCCTTCATCACCGGCGTCGCCATCAACGTCGACGGCGGCGCGAGCCCGGTGGTGTGATGCCAACCTCATGCTGAGGAGGCTGCGGAGCAGCCGTCTTGAAGCATGGGCACGAGCACTGCGCCTGTTGCCCATCCTTCGAGACGCACGCCTGCGGCGTGCTCCTCAGGATGAGGCGGTGCTGGTGAACTCGAAGCGCAAAGCTCTAAAGCCGGTGCCCCGCTGGCGTCACGTTCCACTGGCGGCGCAGCTCCTCGAGATCGTGCTCGACCCAGTCCCACACGTTCCACTTCGGATCGAACAGGTCGACCGTCATCTCCGCGCCGCGCGCCCAGGCGTGCCAGAACTCGTCGGGATCGAGGCCGCCCTTGCCGGCATGGCCGACATCGTTCAGCTGCTCGCCGAAGTGAAAGAAGAAGATCACCGGCAGGATGTGGCCGCTCATCGGATTGATCGGATGCATGCCGGCCGTGAAGGTCGAGACGAGCAGTTCGCCGCGCGCGCTGGTGTCGTAGCCTGAGATCACATGCGTGGAATCGTGCGCCGTGCCGAAGGCGGCGTTGAGAGCCGCCGGGTCGCCGGGGAAGGGGTAGCCGTTCGCCTTGTCGAAATCCCACAGGGCCTTGCCGAAACTGTTCTGCGGCAGGCCGCCCAGCGCCTCGTAGCGCGCGACCAGCGCCGGATCGGCGTTCGCACCGGCATAGGGCCGGATCCAGGTATTGGGATCGAGTCCCTCGGAAGAACGACTGAGCACGCTGTCGAAGTTCTTGCGCCACATGTCGGCGGTGGCCCAGGCGAGATGGCCCGAGGCGGCCTCGACGAGATCGGTGAGATAGTCGGCCTCGATGTCGAGGGCGCGGGAATATTCCAGCACGCGCCTGAGCTTGCCGCGATCGAGCGTGCCGTCGACCATCGCCATGACGGCGAGATACTTCACCGCCTCCTCCGCCAGCGCGCGGTCCTGCAGCGCGGCGACGAGGTCGGCCGGCTCGACGGCGGGAAGCGTGCCGAGGTCGGTGAGGCCGCGGCGGCGGAGCAGATAATGCCCCGCCGCCAGGATGCTCGCCGTGTCGGCGTAGCTGAGCGCACGCCCGCCGGCCAGCGCCACCTGGCGCATGGCGCCCAGGATGGCGTCGCTCTCGCGAGGACCGACGGCGCGCATGCGTTCTAGCGCAGCGGTTCGAGGATGCTCACATAGTTGGCGACGGCGGCGCCGCCCATGTTGAACACGCCGCCCAGCTTTGCCTTGGGCAATTGCAGGCCTTCCGGCGCCGTGCCCGAGAGCTGCATCGCCGTCATCACGTGCATGCTGACGCCGGTGGCGCCGACCGGGTGGCCCTTGGCCTTGAGGCCGCCCGAGACGTTGACCGGCAGCTTGCCGTCGCGCTCGACCCAGCCTTCATGGATGGCGCGCTCGCCTTCGCCCGGCGCCGTCAGCCCCATCGCCTCGTATTCGATCAGCTCGGCCGAGGTGAAGCAGTCATGGCTCTCGACGAAGGAGAGGTCGAGCAGGTCGAGATGCGCCGACTTCAGCGCCCGCTGCCAGGCGAGCTGAGGCCCCTCGAACTTGATGATGTCGCGACGGCTCATCGGCAGGAAATCGTTGACGTGCTCGGCGGCGCGGAAGGCGATCGCCTGCTTCATGCCGAGCGCCGTGCCGACGTCGGTCAGGATCACCGCCGCCGCGCCGTCGGTGACGGGCGAGCAGTCGGTGCGCTTCAGCGGGCCGGCGACGAACGGGTTCTTGTCCGACGGCGTGCGGCAGAACTCGTAGGCGAACTCCTTCTGGAAATGCGCATAGGGGTTCTTGGCGCCGTTCTTGTGGGCCTTGACCGCGATCTTGGCGAGCGCGTCTGACTTGTCGCCGTAGCGCTGGAAGTAGGCCGAGGTGATCTTGCCGAAGATGCCGGCGAAGCCGGCCTCGATGGCCGCTTCCTCGGCCACGTAGGAGGCCTTGATCAGCACCTCGCCCGCCTGCGCGGAGTTGAGTTCGGTCATCTTCTCGACGCCAACCACCAGCACGAAGCGCGCCTTGCCGGCGGCCAGGGTGTTGAGGCCCATGTGGATCGCAGCCGAGCCGGTCGCGCAGGCATTCTCGACCCGGGTCGAGGGCTTGAAGCGCAGGTCGGGATGGGTTTGTAGGGGCAGCGAGGAATGGAACTCCTGCCGCACAAAGCCGCCGTTCATGTTGCCGACGTAGATGACGTCGACGTCCCTGGGCTCGATGCCGGCATGGGCGATGGCCTCGGACGCCGCCTTCACGATCAGCGACTCGCTGGTCTCGCCGTCGAGCTTGCCGAATTTGCCGTGGGACCAGCCAACGATACACGCGGTCATGGAATGTCTCCTGGGTTCGTGGCGGCGACCCTAGACGCGGTTCTGCGGCCGGTCGAGAGGGTGCCAGTATGTGCATATACACTTATATCGCAACCTGGGCGATGCAAGAGCCTCCGCGCGGTCAGCGCGGCGCCCAAATTCCGCCGCGCGGCGGGTATTGACTGCTCCCCTCAACCGGAGCCTCACTGGTACATGGCCGCCTCCCTTCCGCCGCCCGACCCGACGACACAAGAGCAGCCGGCTCTGCGCTGGCCCTGGATCATGGGCGCGCTGCTGGGCGGGTTCTTCCTGCTCGCCACCGGGCTGGGGCTGGGCTGGTACCTCTTCTACCGTCCGATCGTGAACGTGGCCGTGCAGTTGCCGGCGCCACCAGCGCCCCCCGCGCCGGCCGGTCCCGACGCCGCGCAGGTCAAGGCGCTGGAAGAGCAGATCGAGAAGCAGAAGCTCGCCAACAAGCAGATCGAGGATCAGATCGCGACGTTGAAGGAGCGTCTCCGCGCCGACGTCTGCACCGCGAAGGATCCGGCGGGCAAGGCTCCGCCGGCTTCGACGCCCGCTCCGGCCGGCCAGAAGACCTGATCCACGAACCCAAACGTAACAAAAGAATCGTTGCTCAAGACAAGAGCTAGCCTCACTCTGCCCTGAGAGTTCAAGACATCGGGGCGGGGGAGCGTGAGGCTGGCTTTAACTCGATGGCGGGGAGCGACGTCCGCGGCCGGCTTGGCCCTTTTGACGGGTGCCTGCGACCTCAGGCATGCAGCCGTGATCGACCCGAAGGGCCCGATCGCGCTCGCTGAGCGGAACCTGCTGTTCGACGCCTTCTGCGTGATGATGATCGTGGTCGTTCCGGTCATCGTCCTGACCCTGTGGTTCGCTTGGCGGTACCGCGCCTCCAACACCAAGGCGGCCTACACGCCGACCTGGGCCAACTCGTTCAAGATCGACGCCCTGACCTGGCTGATCCCGGCCGTCATCGTGATTGCCGTTGCGGTCCTGCTGTGGCGCAGCACCCACAGGCTCGATCCCTATCGCCCGCTGGAATCAAAGGTGCCGCCGATCGAGGTGCAGGTGGTGGCCCAGGACTGGAAGTGGCTGTTCATCTATCCCGAGCAGGGCATTGCGGTCGTTAACCAGCTTGTCTTTCCGGCGGGCCGTCCGGTCAGCCTGCGCATCACCTCCGACACGGTGATGAACTCCTTCTACGTGCCCCAGCTCGCCGGCCAGATCTATGCCATGGCCGGCATGCAGACCCGGCTGCAGATGCTGGCCGACCAGCCCGGCACCTTCGTCGGCCGCAACAGCCAGTACAGCGGCGGCGGCTACTCGCAGCAGCATTTCGAGGTCAAGGCCATGAGCCAGGCGGACTTCGACGCCTGGGTGGCTCGTGCCAAACAGGGTGGCACGAGGCTCGACGCCACGACCTATCCCGCCCTGGCGGCCAGGAGCCGCGCCAACCCCATCACCTACTATTCGACGGTCGAGCCCAACCTGTTCGACTCGATCATCGACAAATACAGGCACAGCGGCCACGCGCACTCCGCGCCGGTCCGGAGATAGCGGATGTTCGGCAAACTGACGATCGAGGCCCTGCCGTTCTACAGCCCCATCGCCGCGGGCGGCGCCCTCGTCACCGTGGGCGGTGCGCTGCTGGTGGCCATCGTGCTCACCTACCTGAAGGCCTGGAAGTATCTCTGGACCGACTGGCTGACCAGCGTCGACCACAAGCGCATCGGCATCATGTACGTCGTGCTGGCGCTGATCATGCTGCTGCGCGGCTTCGTCGACGCCCTGATGATGCGCGCCCAGCAGGCGATGGCGCTGAACAGCGGCGGCTACCTGCCGCCCGAGCATTTCGACCAGATCTTCAGTTCGCACGGCACCATCATGATCTTCTTCATGGCGATGCCGTTCATGACGGGGTTGATGAACGTCATCGTGCCGCTGCAGATCGGCACACGCGACGTGGCCTTCCCGTGGCTGAACGCCGTCAGCCTGTGGCTGAGCGCGGCGGGTGCCGCGCTGGTCATGGTCTCGCTGGTCATCGGCAAGTTCTCGACCGCGGGCTGGACCGGCTATCCGCCCTATTCGGGCATCGAGTACAATCCGGGTGTCGGCGTCGACTACTGGATCTGGGCCATCCTGATCAGCGGCGTCGGCTCGACCATGTCGGGCATCAACTTCATCGTGACGATCCTGAAGCGCCGCGCGCCGGGCATGACCCTGATGCGCATGACGCCCTTCGTCTGGACCGCGCTCGTCGCCTCGGTGCTGATGGCCTTCGCCTTCCCGGCCATCACCGTGGCCTGCGGCCTGCTCGCCCTCGATCGCCTCGCCGGCATGCACTTCTTCACGAATGCGCATGGCGGCAACATGATGAACTACGTCAACCTGTTCTGGATCTGGGGCCATCCGGAGGTCTACATCCTGATCCTGCCGGCCTTCGGCATCTTCTCCGAGGTCGTGTCGACCTTCTCGCGCAAGCGCCTGTTCGGCTATGAATCGCTGGTCTATGCGACGGCGGCGATCGGCATCCTGTCCTTCACCGTCTGGCTTCACCACTTCTTCACCATGGGCTCGAGCGCCAACGTCAACGCCTTCTTCGGCGTGATGACCATGATCATCGCCGTGCCCACGGGCGTGAAGGTGTTCAACTGGCTGCTGACCATGTATCGCGGCCGCATCGAGTTCCACCCGTCGATGATGTGGAGCATCGGCTTCATCGTGACCTTCGTCATCGGCGGCATGACCGGCGTGCTGCTGGCCATCCCGCCGGCCGACTTCCTGATGCACAACACGACCTTCCTGGTCGCGCACTTCCACAACATGATCATCCCGGGCGTGCTGTTCGGCTACCTCGCCGGCTACATGTACTGGTTCCCCAAGGCCTTCGGCTTCGCCTTCAATCGCGGCTGGGGCATCGGCGCCTTCTGGTGCTGGATCATCGGCTTCTATCTCGCCTTCATGCCGCTCTACCTGCTCGGCCTGAAGGGCATGCCGCGCCGCATGGAGACCTACAACGATCCGACCTGGCAGCCCTACCTGCTGGTCGCGGCGTCCGGTGCCCTGGTCGTCCTGTGCGGCATCGGCTGCATGGTGATGCAGCTCTACGTCTCGATCCGTGACCGCGCCAAGACGCGCGACCTCACCGGCGATCCGTTCAACGGCCGCACCCTGGAATGGTCCACGTCGTCGCCGCCGCCGCCGTACAATTTCGCGGTGATCCCGACGGTGGGAGACCGCGAGGCCTTCCTCGAGATGAAGGAGAAGGGCATCGCCTACCGGCGGCCGGCCGCCTACGAGCCGATCCGGATTCCGTCCAACACGCCGATCGGCGTGATCCTGGGCGCCTTCGGCTTCGTCCTGGGCTTCGCCATGGTCTGGCACATCTGGTGGCTGGTCGCGGCCTCGGGCCTCGTCATGTTCGCCGCCGTGATCGTGCGCTCTTCCAATGACGATCAGGAGTTCACCATGTCCGCCGCCGAGGTAAAGGCGATCGAGGACCAGCGCTTCCGCCTGCTGGCGAGCCGCTCATGAGCGTCGCCCACATGAGCGCCCACGAGCGCGAGGAAGTCGAGACCCACGAGCAGCGGGCGCTGGGCTTCTGGCTCTACCTGATGGGCGATGCCGTCATCTTCGCCCTGCTGTTCGCCACCTACGCGATCATGATCCCCGGCACCGCCGGCGGTCCCACGGGCAAGGAACTCTTCGAACTCGACAACGCCGCCATCGAGACGGCGCTGCTGCTGGTTTCCAGCATGACCTTCGGCTTCGCCAGCCTGCAGGTGAAGGCGGGCAATCGCGGCGCCGT
>JBILYJ010000308.1:0-6244 GCA_044377795.1 Reyranella sp.
GGATCAGCCCATGCGCCAGCAGATCGGCAATCCACATCGCGTCGTTGACGTCGGTCTTGCGGCCCGGAACGTTCTTGATGTGCTGCGCATTGGCCAGCACAAGCTCGGCCTGGCCTTCCAGCACGTGCCAGACCGGCCGCCAGTAAATGCCGGTCGCCTCCATCGCGACATGGCTGCAGCCGTGCTCGACGAGCCATTCGCCCAGCGCCAGCAATCCCCGCGTCGTCGTGGCAAAGCTGCGCGTCTCGTGATGCTCCGGCTCCGATACGCAACGAACGCAGGCCACCACCGTGTCCTTGTGGACATCCAGGCCCGCGCAGCGCGGGTAAAGCACTTGCATGGTTCGTCCTCCTCTTTTGCGACAAGGCGGCGCCAGGAGGAACCCTCGATATCGAAGTCTACTATACGTGCTCCAGGGCGGACGACCGCCCGTGGCAACAGTTCGGGGTGCTCGCAGGGTCCCGGGTCCAACTCCTCAACGGGCTCTTCTTGCACCAAGCAAACGCCAACCTCTGTCCCGGCGCCATAACCATCAAACCCCACTTTCCGAACGCGCGCCACTTAGCAGCCGGCTTCATTCCTCGGGGACGGCGAAGCCGATGGGAAACTCCTCAGGGTGAGGTCACAGGGCCCGTTCATAGCCCGTTGTTTTAGCTGCTTTCATTTCCGGCCAGCCTCTGAGGACGGAAGGCTTCACCCCGTCACGGCTTGCGACGGGCGCGAGGCTGAGACGACCAGACGCCCGGCCAGAAGAGCGACAGCAGCAACACCGCCAGCAAGCCGCCGCCTGCCGCGACGAAGGCGAAGCGGTAGCCGGCGAGGAAGCCGCCCATGTTCATGAAACCCTGCGCCCCATGGGCCTGCAGCGCCGTCAGCACCGAAGCGCCGGCGACGATGCCGATCGTGCGGGTCAGCAGCGACAGGCTTCCCGCGACGCCGCGATCACGGGCCGGCAGGGTCGCCGTGACGATGTCGGTGTAGGCGACGGTGAGCAGGCCCTGCCCCATCCCCTCCAGCACCAGCAGGGCCGCAACGACGAGCACCGGCGTGTCGATCCCGGTGAAGCCCAGCGGCAGCAGGCCGAGGCCCACGCAGGCGACGCCCGCGAACACCGTCGGTCGCTGGCCGATGCGGCTCACCAGGAAGGCCGAGAGCGGCGCCCCGGTCAGGCTCCCGCCATAGGCCATCGCCAGCACGATGCCGACGCCCAGCGGCGTCAGCTTCAGCACGTTCACCAGGTAATAGGGCGTCAGCAGCAGGATGGCGAAGCCCGCGAGGTTGGCGAGCGCATTGAGCACGTTGGGGATCGTGAAGCGCGGATCGGCGAAGAGCGACGGCCGGATGATCGGCTCCGGCACCCGGTTGGCGCGGCGGACATAGGCCACGATCAGGCCCAGCGCGACGAGGGCCATCGCCAGCGCCCACGAGCCCGCGATCTCCTTGCGCTGCGAGAAGGTGAGCGACAGGAGCAGCGTGCTCATGCAGGCCGCCAGCAGCACCGCCCCCAGCGCATCGAAGGGCCGCGAATCGGGCTTGGGCGAGGGCAGCAGTCCGGACAGAGCGAGCGTGGCGAGGGCGAGCGGCACGCGCACCCAATAGACGGCGGGCCAGCCCCACAGTTCGACCAGCGCGCCCCCCAGGAACGGGCCGATGGCGGCCGCAATGGCCATGGAACTGGCGAAGCCCGCCAGCGCCTTGGTGCGATCACTCTCGGGAAACAGCGAGGTGGCGAGCGCCGGCGTGCAGGACAGCGCCAGTGCCGTGCCGACGCCCTGTGCGCCGCGCGCCCAAAGGAAGAGCGGCCAGTCCGGCGCCGCTGCGCAGGCCGCGCAGCCGAGCGCGGAGATCGCGAGGCCGATGCGGAAGATCAGCCGGTGCCCGAACAGATCGCCCAGCTTGCCGCAGACCAGCATCAGCGAGCCGTAGACCAGCACGTAGCAGATCACGAGCCACTGCGCGTCGCCCAGCGCCACCTTGAAATGGGCCGTGATCGCCGGCAGCGCCACGTTGACCGCGATGTCGAGCGGCGCGAGCGACGCACCCAGCCCGACGATGGCGAGGCCGAAGGCGGGGCGGACCGTCATCGAAAAACGCCGTCGTCCTGAGCGAAGTCGCCCGAAGGGCGGCGCAGTCGAAGGACCTTTCTTCCGACGCACGATGGGTCGAAGCGAAGAGAGGTCCTTCGACTACGCTTCGCTCCGCTCAGGACGACGGTAATCAGAGGTGCTTCTTCAGAAATTCGAGCATCCTTTCCCACGCCGCGTTGGCCGACTTCACGTCGTAGGCCTCGCTGCGTTCGTTGGAGAAGGCATGCGCGGCGTCGTAGCGGAAGATCTCGGGGCTCTGGCCCGCGCCCTTCATCGTCTTCTCGAGCGCGTCGACGGCGGCCGGCGTGCACCAGTCGTCCTTGTTGGCGAAGTGGCCCTGCAGCGGCACCGTGATCTTGGCCGGGTCGGCAAGCTGGCCCGGCGGGATGCCGTAGAAGGGCACGCCGCAGGAAATGCCGCCGATCCTCGCACAGGCCGCGATGGTCAGCGCGCCGCCCATGCAGAAGCCCATCACGCCGACCTTGCCGCCCATTGCGGCGAGGTGCTGCACCGCCCCGGCAATGTCCTGGTCAGAGGCGCCGACGAAGTCGAGGCCGCTCATCATGTGGTTCGCCTCGTCCGGCTTCTGGGTGACGCGGCCCTTGTAGAGGTCGGGCGCCAGCGCGTTGTAACCCTGGCGCGCGAAGCGATCGGCGACGCCGCAGATCTGGTCGTTGAGGCCCCACCATTCCTGGATCACGACGATCCCCGGCTTGCCCTTCCCGGCCTCGGCCAGGTAGCCCTTGCAGGTCGATCCATCGGGACGCTTGAAGTCGATCAGGCTGCCCATGTGTTTGTCCTCCTCAATATGTCCTGAACTCTACACCGACCTCACCCTGAGGAGCACGCCGAAGGCGTGCGTCTCGAAGGGTGAGGGAATTCGCTAGAGAAGTTTTCTGAGCTCCGTCTTCAGGATCTTGCCGTAGTTGTTCTTGGGCAGCGCCTCGATGAACTTGTAGTCCTTGGGGCGCTTGAAGCGGGCGATGTTGTCGAGGCAGAGCTTGTCGAGCTCGGTGGGCGAGAGAGTCTCGCCGGTGCGCGCGACGATGAAGGCCACCACCTCCTCACCCCATTCCGGGTGCGGGCGGCCGACCACCGAACATTCGGCGACGCCGGCATGGAGGTTCAGCACGTCCTCGATCTCGCGCGGGTAGATGTTGGAGCCGCCCGAGATGATCATGTCCTTGGAGCGGTCCTTGAGCGTGAGCAGCCCCTCCTCATCGAAGGCGCCGACATCGCCGGTCCACAGCCAGCCGTCGCGCAACGAGCGCGCCGTGGCCTCCGGATTGTTCCAGTAGCCCGCCATCACGGGATCGCCCTTGGCAATGATCTCGCCGACCTCGCCCACCGCAAGCGGACGCCCCGCCTCGTCGACCACCCTCACCTCCATGCAGGTATCGGCGCGTCCCGCCGAGGCCAGGCGCTGCTCCCAGCGCGGATGGCTGCGGTCCCAGTGATACTCCCGGTTGAGATGGGTGATGGTCATCGGGCTCTCGCCCTGGCCGTAGAGCTGCATCAGCTTGTTGCCCAGCAGGTCGAGCGCGCGCTTGAGGTCGGAAACGTACATCGGCGCGCCGCCATAGGTGATGAGCCGCAGCGCATCGGGCTTCAGCTCCGCCACGCTGCCATGTTCGATCAGCCGCTTCACCATGGTGGGCGCGAGGAAGATCGAGCATTGCGGCCAGCGGTTCATCAGCTCGACCGTCTCGGGCACCTCGTACTTGCCGCTCTCCGGGAAGACCTGCACCGAACCGCGCGCCAGCATCGGGAAGTTCCACAGGCCCGAACCGTGGCTGATCGGGGCGGCATGCACGATCGAGCCACCCGGCGGCGGGCGGTCGACATCGGCGAAGTAGTTGAGCGTCATCGCCAGCAGATTGCGGTGCGTCAGCGTCGCGCCCTTGGGGCGTCCGGTCGTGCCCGACGTGTAGAACAGCCAGGCCGGATCGGTGGGCTCGGCATCGGTGATCGGGCTCGGATCGCCCACCGCCATGAAGCTGTAGGAGCGCGTCGTGACGTCGACGATCTCCTTCAGTTCGGGCGCCTCCCGCGCGGCCTCGGCGATCGTGTCGGCGAGGTCGGGTGTCACGAAGCAGAGCTTCGCGCCGGAATTCTCCAGGATGAACGCGAATTCCTTGGCATGCAGCTTGGCGTTCATCGGCACGGCGCAGAGGCCGGCATGCCAGATCGCGTACATGACCTCGATCGATTCGACGCAATTGGCCATGGCGAAGGCCACCCGGTCGCCGCGCGCGAGCCCGAACCGGGCGGCGAAGTGCGTGCTCATCACCGAGACTTTCCGCCACAGCTCCCGATAGGTGAGGTGTGGTGACGCCCCGCGGGCAAGCGCGGGCAGGTCGCGGAACTCCTGTGCGGAGCCCAGCAGCAGATGGGCGATGTTCATGGGCCTCGTTTCCTCGCGCCCCGACTATTGCAGGCGCGGCATCGACCTTGCAATGTGCCGCCCATGCAGGATTTCGATTTCGCCATCGTCGGCGCCGGCATTGCCGGGGTCTCCGTCGCCTATCACCTCGCCCCCCATGCGAAGGTGATCATCCTCGAGCGCGAGAACGTGCCCGCCTATCACACGACCGGCCGCTCCGCCGCGCTGCATTCGGAGACCTATGGCAGCGCCCAGATCCGCGCCATCACGGTGGCCTCGGGCCGCTTCTATCGCAATCCGCCGTCGGGCTTCGCCGACCATCCCCTGCTGACGCCGCGCGGCGCGCTGGTCGCGGGGCATGCCGCACAGGAAGCCGCCGTGAAGGCCGCCGCCGCGGACTATGCACGGCTGGTGCCCTCGGTGCGCTGGCTGGAACCCGCCGAGGTTCTGCGCCGCCTGCCGATCGTGAAGCCGGAAACCGTCGGCGGCGGCGCGGTGTTCGAGCCCGAGGCCGACGACATGGATGTGGCGGCGATCCACGGCGGTTTCCTGAAGGGCGCGCGCGCCGCCGGCGCGGTGCTTCGCCTCAATGCCGAAGTCCTCGGCCTCGCCCGCTTCGACGGGCTGTGGAACGTGACCTTGCGCGACGGCGAAACGGTGCGCGCCGCCAACATCATCGATGCCGCCGGCGCCTGGGCCGACGTGCTGGGCGGCCTCGCCGGCTGCGTGCCGGTCGGGCTGGTGCCGAAGCGGCGCACCGCCTTCACGTTCGACGCCCCGCAAGGGCTCGACCTCGGGCCGCTGCCGATGCTGATCGACTTCGACGAGAGCTTCTACTTCAAGCCCGAGGTCGGGCAGTTCCTGGGCTCGCTCGCCGACGAGACGCCCTCGCCGCCCTGCGACGCCCAGCCCGAGGAAATCGACGTCGCCACCGCCGTCGAACGCATCGAGACGGCGAGCACGCTGCAGATCCGCCGCATCAAGAACAAGTGGGCCGGCCTGCGCTCCTTCGTGCACGACAAGAACCTGGTCGCGGGCTACGACCCCAAGATCGCGGGCTTCTTCTGGCTGGCCGGCCAGGGCGGCTACGGCATCCAGACCGGCTATGCCGCCGGCCAGCTCGCCGCCGCGCTGGCGCTGGGCAAGCCCCTGCCCGCCGAAGTCGCCGATCTCGGCGTCACGGAAGACTCGCTGTCTCCTGCGCGCTTCGCAGTAGAATAAAGGAAGAAGAAAGATCCTTCGCTACGCTCAGGATGACACCATGGTCGGGATTAACGCGGTGCGCCGATATCAGAACCGGTGTCATCCTGAGCGCAGCGAAGGATCCTTGAACTGCGGCCACGGCCGCTAGGTGTGGGATGACACGGGAATCGACCCTGACTATGGTCGGCCCCGCAGGCCCCCGTGGCGGAATTGGTAGACGCCAGCGACTTAAAAGGACATCTGACTTCGTTCCGATATCGTGGCGATTTGGATTGTTTAGACATTTGATGCTTAAGCTATTGAGACGAGCAACTAAACGAGTCCAACTCTACCGGAGCAGATATCGTGGCGGACTAGCCGCCGTGACCGAATCGGTGACCGATTTGGTTTACCCTGCGAGGATTTCGGCGTTTCTCCGCAGGAACGCCGCTCCTGCGAAAGTAAGCTCGTACGAGACGGCATTAGCACGATCATAGCTCTGCCGCTGGGCGAGCCATCCGTGGGCCATCAACCGCTGACAGTTGCGGGTCGCTGTCCCCTCCGTGAGTTCCGCTTTACGCATCAGGTCTGT
>JBILYJ010000309.1:0-6224 GCA_044377795.1 Reyranella sp.
GCCAGCGAACCGTCGGCGGCCGCCCGCGGCAGGCGTCGCAGATGGGCCACCATGTCGAGTTCCGGCGGCCCGGCGAGCACCAGTTCGACCACGCTCTGGTCGGGCCGTGCGAAGTTGCCGTCCGGGCCGGTCTCGAGCAGCGCATCGATGGCCGTCAGGAGCTGCGGCTGGCGCAGCACCGTCGAGACGTCGCGCTCGGAACCGCCGGGGCTGCCCAACAGCAGGGCGGCGGCGAGATTGGTGCGCACGATGCGGCGCTGCCGATCGAGACACACGAGAGGATCGGGAAGACCGTCGACGATCGTCTGGGCGGAGGCCGCCAGATTGTCGATCGAGGCCCGCTGGCGCCGCCAGCCGGTCGAGAGAACCGCTGCCGCGCTCGCCAGTTCCTCGGTCGCGGGCGCGAAGGAGAGCCGCGGCATCACCGGCTCGCGCTCGTCAGAAAGCTCGCCGACGAAACGGGCGAAGCTCGCGAGCGAGCTGAGATAGCGCTGGACCAGGAGGGTCGTGACGGCGGCGATGCCCGCCATCGCGATCAGCGTCGTCCGGCCCGACAGTTCGTCGAGGCCGAAGAGTATGGCGAGCGCTCCCCAGGACGGCGCCAACGCCACGGCGTTGGCGACGAGCGTGCGGCGGAGGGGGATCGCGTCGTCGGCCATGCGCCGACTATAGCGGCTTAACTGATCCGTGGTGCGAAGAAGCGTATGCTCGCCATGCCGAACAGGAAGCCCGCGATGTGCGCGACCCAGGCGACCGATTCGCCACCCGCGCCCGGCGTGCCGCCGAAGATCCCGAAGAAGACGTTGAGGCCGATCCAGATGCCGGCGACCGGCAGCAGCGAGGTCAGGCTGCCGACGTAGCGCATCAGCATCAGCACGGCGCCGAAGACACCGCTGATGGCGCCCGACGCGCCGACCACGGGATCGAGCGAATCAGGATAGACGAGGATGTGCACAAATCCCGCGACGACGCCGCACAGCAGATAGAAGAGCACGAAGCGCCGCACCCCCAGCAGACGCTCGACCGGCGCGCCGAAGGCCGCCAGGGTCAGCATGTTGACGCCGAGATGCATCCAGCCGCCGTGGAGGAACTGGTAGGTGACCGGCGCCACCAGCAGCGAGAAGAGATCCTGGCCGCTGTCGGTCGTGTAGGCGGCGGGCACCAGGCCGAACTGCAGGATGATCTCCTGGTCGGCCTGCTCGCCGAGGAGCTGGCGCAGGAGATGGACGGCGACGTTGATGCCGATCAGCCACAGCACGGCGGGCGGCAGGTTGATCGCCCGCTCGCCCGTTCCGCGCCCGCCGGGAAGGCGGCGCTGGTCATCGTCGTCGAATGGCATGCGCCGTTCCCGTCAAGTCAGGTGGGGCAGGTCAGCTCTTCGGCCGCTATCTCTTGGGACCGCCCTGGCCGAGGGCGCGCAGGCGCAGCCTGAGCGCATTGAGCTTGATGAAGCCCTCGGCGTCGCGCTGATTGTAGGTGCCCTGGTCGTCCTCGAAGGTGACGTGCTGCATCGAGTAGAGCGACACGGGCGACTTGCGGCCGACGACGGTCGTGTTGCCCTTGTAGAGCTTGAGCCGCACCGTGCCGGTGACGTTCTCCTGGCTCTTGTCGATCAGCGCCTGCAGCATCTCGCGTTCCGGCGAGTACCAGAAGCCGTAGTAGATCAGCTCGGCGTATTTCGGCATCACCTCGTCCTTGAGATGGCCCGCGCCGCGGTCGAGCGTGATCGATTCGATGCCGCGATGGGCGGCGTACAGGATCGTGCCGCCGGGCGTCTCGTAGATGCCACGGCTCTTCATGCCGACGAAGCGGTTCTCGACCAGGTCGAGGCGGCCGATGCCGTTGGCCTTGCCCAGCTCGTTGAGCCTGGTGAGCAGGGTTGCGGGCGACATCGCGACGCCGTCGATGGCGACGGCGTCGCCCTTCTCGAACTCGATCTCGATGTAGGTCGCCTTGTCCGGCGCTGCCTCGGGCGAGATGGTGCGCTGGTAGACCATCTCGTCGGCCTCTTCCCACGGATCCTCGAGGATCTTGCCCTCGCTGGAGGAGTGCAGGAGGTTGGCATCGACCGAGAACGGCGCCTCGCCGCGCTTGTCCTTGGCGATCGGAATCTGGTGCTCCTCGGCGAACTCGAGCAGCTTGGTGCGCGAGGTCAGCTCCCACTCGCGCCACGGCGCGATCACCTTGATGTCCGGCTTCAGCGCGTAATAGGAGAGCTCAAAGCGGACCTGGTCGTTGCCCTTGCCGGTGGCGCCGTGGCACACGGCGTCGGCGCCGGTCTTCAGCGCGAGGTCGATCTGATGCTTCGAGATCAAGGGCCGCGCGATCGAGGTGCCGAGCAGGTATTGGCCCTCGTACAGCGCGTTGGCGCGGAACATCGGGAAGACGAAATCCTTCACGAATTCTTCGCGCACGTCCTCGATGTAGATGTTCTCGGGCTTGATCCCGAGCAGCTCGGCCTTCTTGCGGGCCGGCGACAGTTCCTCGCCCTGGCCGAGATCGGCAGTGAAGGTCACCACCTCGCAGCCATAGGCCGTCTGCAGCCACTTCAGGATGACCGAGGTGTCGAGGCCGCCCGAATAGGCCAGGACGACCTTCTTGATGTCGCCCTTCTTGTAGGGCCCGGTATAAGAAACGCTCATGCTGGCCGCTTTCGTGTCAATTCTGTAAAGGCGCGCGGAATATAGCGGTCGACCCCACCGGGGCAAGCGCGCCGCAAAGACGCTATAATCGGGGCGAGAATAGCATCCCATGGTTTCCCCCCTCGACCGCCTCTCCTACGCCGCCCGCCAGACCGCCCGCGTCGCCTGGTACGCCGGCCACTATGCCGCCGGCCGCCGCCTGCTGAAGCCCATGCCCAAGCCCGATTTTGCCATCGGGCCGACGCCCGGCCGGGCCGAGCTGACCGCCGACATGCGCGCCCTGTTCCAGCGCGAATGGCGGGACGTCGCCGCCGGCCTCTTCCCGGCCCCGCGCCTGCTGGGGCCCGAACCCGCCGAGTTCCTGCGCCGCAGCCTGCTCTATTTCCGCGACCTGCCGCAGGTCGACGCCCGCCGGCACGGCCAGCTCGACGACGAGCTGCCGCCCGGCACCCAGGCCGACGGGCTACCCGACTATTACCGCCAGAACTTCCACTTCCAGAGCGACGGCTGGCTCTCGGACCATTCGGCCGCCCTGTACGACACCCAGGTCGAGGTCCTGTTCACCGGCGCGGCCGACGTGATGCGCCGGCGGGCCCTGGCGCCGATCGCCGCCTGGCTGGCGGACCGCAACCAGCGCGAGGTCCGCGCCCTCGATGTCGGCTGCGGCACCGGCCGCCTGCTCGCCGCCCTGCACGGCGCCTGGCCCGGAATGAGGCTCACCGGCATCGACCTCAGCCGGCCCTATCTCGACGAGGCGCGCCGCCTGATCGGCCGCACGGCGCGGGTGAAACTCGACGAGGCGGCGGCCGAATCGCTGCCGTTCGCCGACGCGAGCCTCGACCTGGTCGTCTCCTCGTTCCTGCTGCACGAACTGCCGAAGGACATCCGCGCGAAGGCCATCGCCGAGATGGCCCGCGTCGTGAAGCCCGGCGGTCTCGTCGTGATCGTCGATTCCCTGCAGAAGGGCGACCGGCCGGAATGGAACGGCCTGCTCGACCTCTTCCCACATTATTTCCACGAGCCGTATTACGCCGAGTACACCGAAGGCAGCCTCGAAGACTGGTTCCGCGCGGCCGGGCTCCAGCCCGTCTCGACGGAACTCGCCTTCCTGTCGAAGATCGCAGCCTTCACGAAGTAGATCACACCAACCTCATGCTGAGGAGGCTGCGGAGCAGCCGTCTCGAAGCATGGGCACGCGCACCACGTCCGTTGCCCATCCTTCGAGACGCGCGCTGCGCACGCTCCTCAGGATGAGGTGGTGCTGGTCTTTAAAGCGCGACCTTCACGCCGCGTTGGCGGAGGCTGGCGCTCTTGAGCTGGCCGCAGGCGGCGGAGATGTCGCGGCCGCGCGGCGTGCGGACCGGGGCGCTCAATCCGCCATCGTTCACGATCTCGGCGAAGCGGTGGATGCGGTTGTTGGAGCTGCACTCGTAGGGCGCGCCCGGCCAGGGATTGAACGGGATCAGATTCACCTTGGCATGGATCGGCGTCAGGATTCGCACCAGTTCGCGTGCGTCGGCGTCGCTGTCGTTCACGCCCTTCAGCATCGCGTACTCGAAGGTGATGCGCCGGCTGTTGCGCGCGCCGGGATAGTCGGCACAGGCCCGCAGCAGCTCGGCGATCGGCCACTTCCTGTTGATCGGCACCAGCGTGTCGCGCACATCGTCGCTGACGGCATGCAGCGACACCGCGAGGTTGACGTCGAGCGCCTCGCCTACCTTGGCGATCATCGGCACGACGCCGGAGGTCGAGAGGGTGATGCGGCGGCGGCTGAGCGCAATGCCCTGGTCGTCCATGACGATCTTGAGCGCCGTGACCACGTTGTCGAAATTGTAGAGCGGCTCGCCCATGCCCATCATGACGATGTTGGAGAGCATGCGCTGGGCATCGGCGGTCGGCGTCGGCCATTCGCCGTAGCTGTCGCGCGCCACCATGAACTGGCCCACGATCTCGTCGGGCGTGAGGTTGCGCACCAGCGGCTGGGTGCCGGTGTGACAGAAGGTGCAGGTGAGCGTGCAGCCGACCTGGCTGGAGACGCAGACCGAGCCGCGATCGGTCTCCGGGATGTTGACCGTCTCGGCCTCGTTGCCGTCGGCGAAACGCAGCAGCCACTTGCGGGTGCCGTCGACCGAGCGCTGCTCGGTCACGATCGAGGGCCGCTCGATCACGAACTGGTCGGCGAGGCGATCGCGCGCCTTCTTGGCGATGTTGGTCATGCGCCCGAAGTCGGTGACGCCGTGCCAGTAGATCCACTGCCAGATCTGGGCGGCGCGGAACGGCTCCAGCCCGGCCTCGGCCAGCGCCGCCTTGAGACCGTCGCGCGAGAGGCCGATCAGATTGCGGCGCAGGTCGTTGCGGCCGTGCGCGGCGGCGCCGGGCTCGAGGATCTGCAGCGGTTCGGTGGGCAGAACGGACATGGAGCGCCCGAGATAGTCGCCGCACTCGGTCTGCGCAACCGCGCCGGGCCAATCTATTGTTTTGATTGCTCTTTTTTCCGCAGGCGCTGCCGCTGCTTGCGCTTGTAGAGCGGCTCGCCGAACACCGGCAGTTCCAGCGCCTCGGTGGGAGCGCCCTCGCCGACCGGCCGCGGGGCGTGGCGTCCGAGGCTGATCAGCCGGTCGTACATGACCAGCGCCCCGGCGGTGCCCAGGTTGACCGAGAACCGCGTCGGGATCTTCACGACATAGTCGCAGGTCGCCTGAACCGCGGGCGACAGGCCTTCGCGCTCGGAGCCCAGGATATAGGCGCACTGGCGCGGATGCCGGAAGCTGGGCAGCTCGATGGCGTCGTCGGTGATCTCGATGCCGACCAGCCGGCAGCCCAGCGGCAGGCGGAAGCTTTCCAGGTCGGCAAACCGGTAGGTCGGCACCGACAGGGGCGTGTCCGACGTGTCCGCGAGCGCGCCGGCGCGCGCGTCGTACTGGGCCCGGAGGGTGAAGACGAACGAGGCGCCGAACGCATGGGCCGTCCGGAACAGGGTGCCGACGTTCATCGACTTGCTCGGACCCTCGATGCCGATGCCGAAATAGCCTTTCATGGCCCTTCGATTTGTTGCAGAAATGATTGGCAGGCGTTGCCACCCCTCCGGTAGCGCCCAGCTTGCCGTCAAACAAGGCCCTGATGACCGTTTCCTCGCCGTTGGACAGTGTTCGCGCCCAGTACGAGGCGCTGCCCTATCCTTCCCGAGACCCGCGCGACGAGGCGATCCGCCTGATCACGGGCACGCCGAGCCACGTCCTCGAGATCAACCACTACCTTTACGCCGGCCGGCTGAACTTCATCCGGCCCTTCCGCGCGCTGGTCGCCGGCGGCGGCACGGGCGATGCCTGCATCATGCTGGCCCAGCAACTCGTCGATCGCCGCTGCCCCGGCGAGGTCTTCTATCTCGACCTGTCGACGGCGTCGCGACAGATCTGCGAGGCGCGCGCCAAGGCGCGCGGCCTGCGCAACATCACGTTCCTGACCGGCTCGCTGCTCGACCTGCCGACGATGAACATCGGCCATTTCGACTACATCGACTGCACCGGCGTGCTGCATCACCTGCCCGACCCGACGGCCGGCATGCAGGCCCTGGCGAGCGTG
>JBILYJ010000310.1:0-6212 GCA_044377795.1 Reyranella sp.
TCCTGAGGTCCCGGGATGACGATCGCCAGAGGTTCGAAGCGCGCCTGAAGGACGCCCGAGGCCAGGATCTTGTTGATCGCGGTCTCGATCCGCGTGACCACGGCCGCGGGCGTTGCCTTGGGGACGACGAGCCCGTACCAGCCCAGCGCCTCGAAGCCGGGATAGCCGCTCTCGGCCACCGTCGGGATCGAGGGAGCGACGGACAGGCGTTTGGCGCTGGTGATCGCCAGCGGTACGACCGTCTTCTGGTCGATCTGCGGCAGGGCGCCGGAGATCACTTCGGAGAACATCTGCACCTCGTCGGCCAGCAGCGCACGCATCGCGCCGGCACTGCCCGGATAAGGCACGTGCGTCATCTTGATACCGGCGCGCTGGGCGAACAGCTCGGCCGCGAGATGCAGCGACGAGCCGAGGCCCGACGAGGAATAGTTCACCTTGCCCGGATTGGCCTTCGCATAGGCCACCAACTCCGACAGCGTCCTGGCCGGGAACTTCGGGTTGACGATGAACACCACCGGTACCTCGGCGATGATCGACACCATCTTGAAGTCTCGGTCGGTGTCATAGGCCAGGCCCTTCTTGAGCAGCGGATTGAGCGTGTAGGTCGTACCCGTGCCCAAGAGCATCGTGTAGCCGTCGGCCGGTGCATTGGCCGTCGCGGTCGCGCCGATCGCCGTGGCTGCGCCGCCCTTGTTATCGACGATCACCGGCTGCCCCAGTTCCTTGGCAAGCGGCTCGGCCAGCACGCGCGCCAGCAGGTCGTTGGTCGCGCCCGGCGGATAGGGCACGATCAGCTTGATCGGCTTGTCGGGATACTGCTGCGCCGACGTCGTGCCGGCGAAGCCAAGCGCAAGCACGACGGCGCCCGCGAGCGCGGCGCAAAACTGCTTCCTGAACACGTTTCCTCCTGTTTGGACGTTTGTCTTCTGTAATTGGCGATAGCGCCTAGAACGCAATGACAAGAACCTCCGTCGTCTCGACCGGAGCGCCGAAGGCGCGGAGTGGAGAGACCTTCTCTCCACCAAAGGCCGGCAATTCGTCGAGAGAAGGTCTCTCCACTTCGCCTCGCTGCGCGAGGCTTCGGTCGAGACGACGGCTCTTCATTTAGGTTCGCATCACTCCGCCTTAAGCCGCTGCCGCAAGGTCGCGATCAATGTCGAGGGCACCCGCCTTGAGACGCGGGATCAGCTCGCGGCCGAAATCCGTGACGTCCCCCAGCGGGTCGAAGCCGCGGATCAGGAACGAGGCCACGCCGAGCCGGTAATACTTCAGCATCGCCTCCGCGACCTGCTCCGGCGTGCCAACGAGGCACGAGGTGTTGCCCTTGCCGGCGGCCGCACCTGCAACCGGCATCCACAGCCGCTCGTCGTGCACGTCGCCGCGCCTGGCCAGCTCGACCAGGCGCTCGGCCGACTTGTCCTGTGGTTTGGTGGGCATGGTTCCGCTCGCCTTGAGATCGTCGAGGATCTTCCTCGCCTTGTCCCAGGCCTTGCCTTCCGTCTCGGCGACGATCGGGCGGAACGAGACGTTGAAGCGCGGCGCGCGGCCGAACGGCTGGGTCATGCGCCGGAACTCGTCCATCCGCTCCGCCGTCTCAGCCAACGGTTCGCCGAACATGGCGAAGGTGTCGCAATGCTGCGCGCCCATCGCCATCGCACCCGGCGAGGAACCGCCGAAGAACAGCGGCGGATGCGGCTGCTGGAACGGCCGGGCCTCGGAGAACACATCCCTGAAACGGTAGAACTTGCCCTCGTAGTCGAACGGCCTGGTCGAGGTCCAGACCTTGCGCATCACGTCGAGATATTCGGCGGCGCGCTCATAGCGTTCTTCCTTGGGAGAAAAATCGCCCTCGCGCTGCTGATCGGCGTCGCTGTTGCCGACGATGATGTGAAGGGCGAGTCGGCCGCCGGAGAGCTGGTCCATCGTTGCCGCCGCGCGTGCCGCAAGGGTCGGCGAGACGACCCCCGGCCGGTGGGCGATCAGGTATCGAAGCTTCTCGGTATGAGCCGCGGCATAGGTCGCGACCGTGAACCCCTCGGCGGACGAGGCGTAGTAGCCGACCAGCACATAGTCGAAGCCCGCCTTCTCGTGGGTCAGCGCGAACTCGCGCAGGAACGAGGGCGAGATGCCGCCTCCAATCACATGTAGGGCGGTGCCCTGCGGGGGCGCCACGCCGATCATTCCAATGACATTGACGGGCACTGCTTTCCTCCAAATGTCCTATATATAGGAACGCTGTTCCAATATAGTCACGGGCTCGAAGTTTGCTGTCAAGGCGAAGCCCCTGCCGTCTATAAGGACCGCCCATGACCCATGCCCTCCCCCCCCTCGACATCCTCCGCGACGCCACCACGACCATTGCCGAAGAGGCGGCGCGCGAGATCATGCGCATCTACGCGGGCGACCACGGCGTTCGAGACAAGGAGGACCGGAGCCCCGTGACCGACGCCGACCACGCCGCCGAAGCGGTCATCCTGGCCGGCCTGCGCAAGCTCACGCCCGGCGTGGTGATCATCGCCGAGGAGGAGATGGCCGCCGGCCGCGTCCCGACGCTCGACGACGGACGCCCCTTCTGGCTGGTCGACCCGCTCGACGGGACCAAGGAATTCATCAAGAGAAATGGCGAGTTCACGGTGAACATCGCGCTGGTCGGGAACGGCCGCCCGACCCTCGGCATCGTCCTGGCCCCGGCCACCGAAACCCTGTGGCGCGGCGCCAAGGGCCTCGGCGCCGACAAGCGCGAGGGCAAGGGACCCTTCATGCCGATGCGGACGCGCACGGCGCCGCCCGAGGGGTTGACCGCCTGCGCGAGCCGCAGCCACGGCACCTACAGCGATCTCGACATCTGGTTCCGCAACAACAACCTCACCGTCGTGGAACGGGTGCAGGCAGGTTCGTCGCTGAAGTTCTGCCTGATCGCCGAGGGCAAGGCCGACATCTACCCGCGATTCGGACCTACCATGGAATGGGACACCGGCGCGGCCCAGGGCGTGCTCGAGGCCGCCGGCGGCGAAGTCGTCACCGTGGACGGAAAGCCCCTGCTCTACGGCAAGCCGCGCTTCGCCAACCCGCACTTCATCGCCCGCAGCCTGGCGGCGCGATGAGCGTGGTCGAGGCGACGGCGCAGTCCATCGCCGAGGCAGCCCGGACACTACGGGAGGGCGGCCTCGTCGCCTTCCCGACCGAGACCGTCTACGGGTTGGGCGGCGATGCCACGAACGAGCGCGCCGTCGCCGCGATCTTCGAGGCCAAGGGCCGCCCCCAATTCAATCCGCTGATCAGTCACGTGCTAGATGCCGCCGCCGCCCGGGCATTCGTGCGCTGGACGGATATCGCCGAGACACTCGCAGCCCGTTTCTGGCCAGGCCCGCTGACGCTCGTACTGCCACGCGCCGAGGGCTCGACCATCTCCCTGCTGGCGACCGCCGGGCTCGACACGGTGGCGATCCGCGCGCCCTCGCATCCGATCGCCCAGGCGCTGATGCGTGCGACCGGCCGGCCGATCGCCGCGCCCTCCGCCAACCGCAGCGGCGAGGTGAGCCCGACCTGGCCCGAGCATGTCGAACAATCCCTCGGCGCACGGGCACCCATGATCCTCGACGGCGGCCCCTGCCTCGTCGGCGTCGAATCGACGGTGCTCGATCTCACGACCGCGACGCCGGTCCTGCTGCGGCCCGGCGGCGCGACCCGGGAAGCGATCGAAGCCGTGATCGGCCCGGTCGCCCTCAGCGACGCGATCCCGAGCGGCGATGCGGCACGCAAGTCGCCGGGCCAGCTCCAAAGTCACTACGCGCCGGCGCGTCCCGTAAGGCTGGAGGCGACTTCGGTGTCGGCCGACGAAGGGCTGCTCGCATTCGGCGAAGCCGTACCCGCGGGCGCCATGCTGACGATGAATCTCAGCCCGTCCGGCGATCTCGGCGAGGCTGCCGCCAACCTGTTCGCCATGATGCGGGCGCTCGACCGGCCCGGCATCGGCCGCATCGCCGTGATGCCCATTCCGCAAACCGGGCTCGGCCTTGCGATCAACGACCGCCTTCGACGTGCCGCCGCGGATGACGGCTCCCACAGGCAGCGCTAGTCTGCCGTCAAAGAGAGGAAACGATGCCCGATACCGCGATCCCCCCGACCATTCCGACGTCGCCCGTCACGCCCGCAATCCTCGAAAGCCTGCGCGCCATCGTGGGCGACAAGGGCCTGATCGCCGACGACCAGGGCAAGCAGCCCTTCGTAACCGACTGGCGCGGCTCGATCGTGGGCAACGCGGCCGTCGTCGTGCGGCCGGCCAATGTCGAGGAAGTCTCGAAGGTCGTGAAGCTCTGCCACGACAACGGCATCGCCATCGTACCCCAGGCCGGCAACACCAGCCTGATGGGCGGCGCGACGCCCTGGCCCTCGCACACCGGCATCGTCCTGTCGGTCGGGCGCATGAACAAGGTGCTGAACGTCGACCCGGTCGGCTACTCGATGACCGTCGAGGCGGGCTGCGTGCTGCAGACCTTGCAGGAGACGGCGGCCAGCCATGACCGCTTCTTCCCGCTGTTCCTGGGCGCCCAGGGCTCCTGCATGATCGGTGGCAATCTCTCGACCAACGCCGGCGGCGTGCAGGTGCTGCGCTACGGCAACGCCCGCAACCTGGTCATGGGCCTCGAGGTGGTGCTGCCCAACGGCGACATCTGGAACGGGCTGCGCGCGCTCAAGAAGGACAATACCGGCTACGACCTCAAGCACCTGTTCATGGGCGCCGAAGGCACGCTCGGCATCATCACCAAGGCCGTGCTGAAGCTGTGGCCCGCCTCCAAGGACGTGGCCACCGCCTGGCTCGCCATCCGCGACCCGCAGGCCGCCATCGAGATCCTGTCGGAGGCCCACGGCGCGTCCGAGGACAATGTCGGCTCGTGCGAGCTGATGAGCCGGACCTGCACCGACATGGTCCTGCGCAACATCCCGGGCACGCAGGATCCACTGAAGGCCGACACGCAGTGGTTCCTGCTGCTCGAATGGACCTCGGCGCGTCCCAAGGCCGAAGGCGCCGAAGGCATGTCGGAGAAGATGGAGCAATTCCTCGCCGACCAGATGGAAGCCGGCAGGGTGCTCGACGCCGTCATCGCCCAGAGCGAGGCGCAGGCGCGCAACATGTGGGTGATCCGCGAATCGGTCGCCCCCGCCTCGCGCGCCGAAGGGCCTGGCCTCAGCTACGACATCTCGGTGTCGATCTCGAAGGTGCCGGAGTTCATCGAGCGCGGTCTCAAGGCCGCGCTCGACATCCTGCCCAGCATCCGCCCCTATCCGTTGGGCCATATCGGCGACGGCAACATCCACTTCTCCTTCATGGGACCGAAGGGCATGGACCGGCCGACGCTCAGCCAGTATTCCCCGGCCATCACGCGCGCGGTGAACGACCTGGTAACCAGCCTCGACGGCTCGATCTCGGCCGAGCATGGCATCGGCATCGACAAGCTCGACGAGCTTGCGCACTACCGCAGCCGGATCGAACTCGACACGATGCGCACGATCAAGCGTGCGCTCGACCCGAAGAACATCATGAACCCCGGCAAGGTGCTGCGCATCTGATGAGCGACTTCGTCGAAAAGCTGCGCGCCATCGTCGGCGACAAGGGCCTGATCGTCGACGAACAGGGCAAGCATCCCTATGTCACCGACTGGCGCGAGAGCTTCGTGGGCAACGCGCTGGCCGTGGTGCGTCCGGCCAATACGCAGGAAGTCGCGGACGTCGTGAAGCTCTGCGCGGCGGAGAAGGTCTCGGTGGTGCCGCAGGGGGGCAATACCGGCCTGGTCGGCGGTGGCATCCCGCACGAGAAGGGCCGCGAGATCGTGCTCTCGCTCAACCGCATGACCCGCATCACCGACATCGATCCGATCGGCTATACGATGACGGTCGAGGCGGGCGTCATCCTGAAGACCGTCCAGGAAACGGCGGCGGCAAACGACCGGCTGTTCCCGCTGTCGCTGGCCGCGGAAGGAAGCTGCTCGATCGGCGGCAACCTCTCGACCAATGCCGGCGGCGTGCAGGTGCTGCACTACGGCAACGCCCGCCAGCTTGTGCTCGGCCTGGAAGTGGTGACGCCTCAGGGCGAGATCTGGAACGGGCTGCGGGCACTCAAGAAGGACAATACCGGCTACGACCTGCGCGACCTCTATCTCGGCGCCGAGGGCACCCTGGGCATCATCACGCGCGCGGTGCTGAAGCTGTGG
>JBILYJ010000020.1:0-23737 GCA_044377795.1 Reyranella sp.
GACCAAGGTCTCTGCTGCCAGATCGCGGGCGCCGAGCGACTTGCGCCGGGCGAGGGGATGACGCGCCGGAAGGACGACCACCGCGGGCAGGCTCAGCAGCGGTTGCGCCTCGACACCTGGATTGTCGAGTGGCAGGGCGCCGATCCCGAGGTCGAAGGACTGGTTGGCGATGGCCAGTTCGAGTTCGCGTCGATGAATGATCGCGACGTCGACCTCGACCTCGGGATGATGGCGATGGAAGTCGGCCACGGCCGGCGCCAGCAGGCTGGCGGCGAAGCGCGGCATGCTCACGATCCGCAGGCGGACACGCGTACCGCTCGCCACCCGTTCGGCGACGCGGGGGAGATCGTCGATCGCCACCAGAACGCGCCGGACCTCGGCGAAGAAACTGGTGCCCTCCGTGGTCGGCACGAGGCGCATGCGGTCACGGTGGAACAGCCGCAGCCCGGTGCCGTGCTCCAGTCCCGAGAGCAGGCGACTCGCCGCGGACTGGCTCATGTTCAGCGACTGGGCAGCGGCGGCGAGGCTTCCCAGCTCCATGATGCGCAGGAAGAGCCTGAGCGCCTGCAGTTTCACCTGACACCTCTTGCGGAAATCGCAACAGCTGGTCCGCTGTTTGCATTTTATACATGGCCGTCCCAGTGTCACTCTTCGTCAGTCTTCAGAGGAGCCTGACCCGTGACCGTTCGCCCGCCCAACATCCTTCTGATCCTCGCCGACAATCTCGGATGGGGAGAACTCGGCTGCTACGGCGGCGGCGTGCTGCGCGGGGCGCCGACGCCGCGGATCGACGCGCTGGCGGACGAAGGCCTGACCTGCCTCAACTTCAACGTCGAGAGCGACTGCGTGCCGACCCGCTCGGCGCTGATGACAGGGCGCCATCCGATCCGCACCGGCGCCATGCAGTCGGTACCGGCCGGCCTGCCACAAGGCCTGATCCCCTGGGAGATCACGATCGGTGAGCTGCTGCAGGGCGCCGGCTATGCCACCGCCTGCTTCGGCAAATGGCATCTTGGCGACCGGGAAGGGCGCCTGCCGAAGGATCGTGGGTTCGACGAATGGTACGGCATCCCACGCACTTCGAACGAGGCGATGTTCACGTCGGCCCCCGGATTCGATCCCACGATCGTGCCGATGCCCTACGTGATGGAAGGCGTGAAAGGCGCGCCGGCCAAGAACCTCGCGGTCTACGACCTCGAGCAGCGCCGACTGATCGACGGCGAGCTGACGCGCCGGACGATCGACTTCATGGAGCGCCAGTCGGCCGCCGGCCGGCCGTTCTTCGCCTACGTGCCGCTGACGCAGCTGCACTTCCCGACCTTGCCGCATCCCGAGTTCGCGGGCCGCACCGGTGCCGGCGACTTTGCCGATGCGATGGCCGAGATGGACCATCGGGTGGGGGAGATGCTGGATGCGATCGACCGCCTCGGCCTGCGGGAGGACACGCTGGTGCTGTTCGGCAGCGACAACGGACCTGAGTTCCGGCGGCCGTGGCGCGGCACCGCGGGGCCGTGGCGCGGCACCTATCATACGGCCATGGAAGGCGGGCTTCGGGTTCCCTTCATCCTGCGCTGGCCGGGCCGCATCGCGCCGAGTCGCACGACGGAGGTGCTGCACATCACCGATCTTTATCCGACCCTGGCCAAGGTTGCGGGCGCACTGCTGCCGGCCGACCGGCCGATCGACGGCATCGACCAGCTCGGCTTCTTCCTGGGCGAGCAGCCGAAGTCGGCACGCGAAGGGTTTCCCTATTACATCAAGACAGAGCTGCGCGCGGTGAAATGGCGCGACTGGAAGATGCATCTCATGTGGGAAGTCGAACCCAACGAAGGGCCGATCAAGCTGGAGACGCCGTATCTGTTCAATCTCGTGAAGGATCCGAAGGAGGAGACCGACGCGAACATGGACGAAGGATGGGTGCGGGGTCCGATCCGCCGCCTGATCGAATCGTTCCAGGAGAGCCTCAAGGCTCACCCGCCGATTCCACCCGGCGCGCCGGACGCCTTCGTGCCGGGCGGAAAGGCGGGCGCATGAGACGCGCGCTCCTGCCGTTCCTCGCGAGCTGCCTCGCGCTCTCGGCCTTCGCCGCCGCGGCGTAGGACTGGCCGAGCAAGCCGATCCGTATCGTCGTGCCGTTTCCGTCGGGTGGGACCACGGATACGGCGGTGCGGCCGTTGGCGGACCGGCTGTTGCAGCAGCTCGGCGTGTCGGTGGTCGTCGAGAACAAGCCCGGCGCGGCTGGGCGCATCGGCTACGAGTTCGCGGCCCGGGCCGCGCCCGACGGTTATACGCTGCTCGCCGGGACCGACAGTCTCGGCCTGCAGCCGCATCTCGAGCCGCCGCCCAACTACGATTCGATCCGCGACTTCGCGCTGATCGCCCAGCTTTCCTCGCAGCCGCTGGTGATTGCGGTTCACCCCTCGCTCGGCGTCACCACGCTGCAACAGCTCGTCGACCTCGGTCGCACGAAGAGGGAGCCGATCGGCTACGCCACGTCGGGAATCGGCTCGTCGCAGAATTTCGTCGGCGAATGGTTCGCCCGCGTCTCAGGGCTGACGATGCTGCATGTGCCGTATCGCGGCGGTGGCCAGGCGGTGAACGATCTCCTGGCCGGTCAGGTCCAGCTCGCGGTCCTCGGGATCGCGCCGCTGATCCCGTATCAGAAGTCGGGCCGGATCCGCATTCTGGCCGTGACCACGGCGGAAAGGTCGCCGGCTCTGCCCGACGTGCCCACGCTGAAGGAGCTGGGCTACGACGTCGTCGTCGACCAGTGGATGGCGCTGGTGGCGCCGGCGAAGGTGCCGCCCGCAATCCTGGATCGGCTCAATGCCGAAGTGAATGCAGCGTTGCGCGATGTGCGGCTGCGCCAGATCTACGAGGGAGCGGCGATGCGGCCCGTCGGCGGCAGTGTGGCAGACCTCGGCAAGCTGCTCCAGGAAGACCATAGCCGCTTTGGCAGGTTGACCAAGGAACTGGGCTTCAAGGCGGGGTAGGCCGCCTTTCGCTCTCCGGCTCGCGCCTTTGGTGGCCGCTCGCTCTTGAGTTAGGCTCGCCGCTCGCAGTGATCCTCACGGGAGTCGCATGGCCATGCCGGAAGTCGTCCCCAACAAAGCCGCCCTGGGCGCGCGCGTCGAAGGACTTGATCGCGCGTCGGCGAACGAGCCCGCGGTGGCCGCGATGCTGAAGCGGGCGCTCGCCGAGCATCTGCTGGTAGTGATTCCGGGCGATCCGATGACGCCGGAACAGACGCACGAGTTCTCGAAAGCCTTCGGCACGCCGCAGAGGCAGTTGCTGCGCTACAAGCGCAGCGGCGCCGTGCCCGACGTGTCGGTCATGGTGAGCACGTTGATGGCCGACGGCACGACCGACAAGACGGCCATCCGTGCGGAAGACTGGCACACCGACGATTCCTACTTCGCGGTGCCTGCCAAGGCGACCTTGCTGCACAGTATCGAGATTCCGAGCCATGGCGGCGCGACCTGGTTCTGCAACATGCATTCGGTCTACGAAGCACTTTCGGATGCGACGAAGAAGCTGATCGAGGGCAAGCGCGCCATTCACGGCTACGACACGCCACGCGCCCGCAACCGGCCGTCGCCGCGCACGCCCGAGGAGATCGCAGAGACGCCGGACGTCGAGCATCCGCTGGTGCGGACACATCCGGTGACCGGCAGAAAGTCGCTCTACCTGAACCCCAACCGCCTCGACCGTATCGTCGGGCTGGAGCGCGCCGAAAGCGATGCCCTGCTCGACGAGCTGGCCGACGAGGCGCGCAGGCCGCAGCATCACTTCGGTCACGTCTGGAGCCGGGGAGATATCGTCGTCTGGGACAATCGCGCCACCATGCACCGCGTCGTCATCGACTATCCGGTGGGCGAGGAACGGATCATGCACCGCGTGCTGATCGAGGGCGAGCCGCCGATCTGAGGCATCGACCGCCGCCGGACCAGCTCCGATTGATGACAAGGGAATAACTCGATGAGCGACGTCGTCTTCCGTAAGGGTGAGCACGTGCTGTTGCGCCCCCTCCAGCGGGCTGACATCCCGGCGCTCCGGCGCTGGATGAATGATCCGGAAACGACTCAGTACCGATTGGCGCGGGCGTTTCCTCTCATGGAAAAGGCCGAGGAGGAGTGGCTGGACAGGCTGTCGGGCTCGACGACGGAGTTTGGCCTCGGCATCGTGACGATCGAGGACAACAAACTCATCGGGTGGATCGGCTTGCATGAAGTCGATTGGGCACATCGCACGGCCACCACCAGCACGACGATCGGCGAGGCGGGTCAGCTCGGCAAAGGCCACGGCACCGAAGCGAAGATGCTGATGCTCGACTTCGCCTTCAATGCACTCGATTTGTATGCCGTCCGCTCACGCGTGATGGACGACAACGAGCGCAGTCTCGCTTACGCCCGGAAGAACGGCTACGAGGAAGTAGGTCGTCTTCCAAAGTGGATCCGCCGGCAGGATGGAGAACGTTGCGACGAAGTCGTGCTTGTCGTTACGCAGGAAAAATGGCGACCGTTGTGGCGGGAGTATCTCCGGAACAGAAGAAGTCCTGGGTAGTGCGGGCGCAAGGGCGGACGGTGTCCTGATCGAGAGCGGCCAGTCGTGCCGATGAGCAGGCCGGCCCTGTCACGTCAGCCCTCCGTGCGGTCGGGTCTGGTCCTCGCCGTTCTGACGGTCGTGATCTGCCTGCTCGCGGCGGAGATGGCGCTGCAGCTGCGCACGTCGGCCAGCCTCCTGTGGCACTAACCGCACTTCATTCAGCTCGATCTTCGATCGGACGAATCGGAACGGCCGCAGCTGCGCTACGACCAAGAGCTGCCTTCCACCTGCTGCCCAACGGTGCGGCCGGCGAGGTGCCATCCGTCACTCCGGCGCGGGCAACGGGCTGTCGCTTCGCCTAACGGACGGCGCCTGACGAGCGAAGCGCCTCGATCTCGGTGGCGCCGTAACCGGCTTCGGTAAGGATGGCGTTCGTGTGCTCGCCAAGTGTCGGCGCGTGTGTTTCTGCCGCGCGTTCACCGCCTGAGAACTTGTTGGCGCGGCGGGACCGGCGGATACGGCCCTCGCTGGGATGCTCCTCGGGCTGGAAGAAGCCGACGTCGGCGAGATGCGGGTCGGTGAGCAGGTCGTCGATCGTGTTGTAGCGGGCGGCCGGCACGTCGAGTCTGTCGAAGATTTCCAGCCACTCCGCCGTCGTCTTCTGCGCCAGCCCCGCCTTGCGGACCTCGAAATAGGCGGCGGCGTTGTTGGTCCGCGCGAAGGCGCTGTCGAAACGCGGGTCGGTCTTGAGTTCGGGACGGCCGATCGCGTCGAAGAAGGCGAAGGCCTGCTGGTTGGTGTTGGGCCCGACGGTGATGTAGCTGTCCTTCGTGGGCAGGGGCCGGTAGTCGGGACTGAGCAGGCGGCCGTCGCCGCTGGGGCCGATCGGCGGATCGAAGGTCGCCGCACCCAGATGCTCGCTCGACACGAACGAGGCCATGTTCTCGAGCATGGGCACGTCGATCGCCTCGCCACGGCCGGTCTTCTCGCGCCGGTACAGCGCGAAGCCGATGCACTGGGCAGCGATCAGGCCGGTCGTATGATCGCTCATGACCATGGGCACGAATCGCGGCTCGCCGGTGGCGCGCTCGAGCGTGCCGGCGACGCCGGACAGGCTCTGCACGATGGGGTCGTAGGCAGGGCGGTTGTAGTAACGGCCGCCGCGGCCGAAGGCCAGGATCGAGCAGTGGATCAGCTTCGGGTTCTTCGCGGCCAGGCTCGCCGGATCGAGGCCGGCGCGGGTGAGGGCCTCGGGGCGCACGTTGCTAACGAACACGTCGGCCTTTTCGATCAGGCGATGGAGTGCCGCGAGCCCGTCCGGCTTCTTGATGTCGAGGACGATCGACCGCTTGTTGCGGTTGAAGTTGATGAACTTGCCCGACATTCCGGGATTGCGGCTGCCCTGCGCCATGGTGCGCAGGAGATCGCCGCCCGGCGCCTCGACCTTGATGACCTCGGCACCGTAGTCGGCCAGGGTGCGCGTGCAGATCGGCCCGACGACCACCGTCGTCAGGTCCACCACCTTCACGCCGGAGAGCGGACCACCGCTCACGCCGCGAACTCCAGGTCCATCTCGCCGCACAGCACGCCGTTCTTGTCGGCCGCCCAGAGCTTCAGCTTTCCGTCCTTCTGCTCCTCGCCGCGCACGTCGATGAGGTCGCCGACCCAGAGCGGATGGACGAGTCTGGCAGTGTAGCCCTTCAACTCGCCCTTGGCGTGCTTCAGGGCTGCATCGACCATCAGATGCATCGACAGGCCGCCATTTGAGACGATGGCGGGGTAACCTTCCTCGCTGCGCGTGTAGTCGCCGTCATAGTGGATGCGGTGGGCGTTCCAGGTGATGCCGCCGTAGCGGAAGTTGAGCGTGTTGGTGAGCTGCGTCGTCTCGGTCCAGGCTTGGTCGGTGCGGGCAGGGGTTGCGACCGTCGCGGTGGTCTTCTGGCCGGGCGGGACGGCGGGACGGTAGATCGCGTCGAACGTGTCGGAGGCGATGGTCCTGCCGCCCTGTTCGATCGTGTGACGCATCGTCAGCACGAAGATGTCGCCCGAGCGGCCGGTCTTGGGGACGATGTTCGCCACCTCGGCCTTCTTCAGCGCCGGCTCCCCGGCCTTGAGGCGTCCCATGATCTCGACATGGCGGCCGGCGCCCATGCGGCGGGGCATCGGGATCGGCGGCAGGACGATGCCCTTGTTGGGATGCCCGTCGGGGCCGAGTTCACCCTGGCGGACGGTCTCGGCAAAGAACACGGTGAACCAGTGCGGCGGCAGCTCCTGGCCGCGCTTGAGGGAGTCGGGATCGACGTCGAAGGTCGCGGCGACGCGGCGGACGGCCATCATGCCGATATCGTCCTCGACCGTGCGCACGCGCCCGATCCAGGGCCGCAGGGTCTCCATCGCTTCGTCCATCCAGCCCATGTCGGTTTCCTCAGAAGGTATTGCGGCGCGCATCCTCCAACAAAAGAAGGGCCCGCAACAGCGGGCCCTTCCATGATCCGAAAGATCGAAAGGATCAGATCGAGTAGTACATCTTGTACTCGATCGGGGCCGGCTGGTGTTCCCAGTTGTAGACCTCTTCCCACTTGAGCTCCATGTAGGCGTCGATCTGGTCGTCGGTGAACACGCCGCCCTTGGTGAGGAACGAGCGGTCGGCGTCGAGGGCGTTGAGGGCCTCGCGCAGCGAGCCGGCGACGGTCGGAACCTTGGAGAGTTCTTCCGGCGGCAGGTCGTACAGGTTCTTGTCCATCGGGTCGCCCGGATGGATCTTGTTGTTGATGCCGTCGATGCCGGCCATCAGCATCGCCGCGAAGGCGAGGTACGGGTTGGCCGACGGATCGGGGAAGCGGACCTCGACGCGCTTGCCCTTGGGCGAGGACGCGTAGGGGATGCGGCACGAGGCCGAGCGGTTGCGCGACGAGTAGGCCAGGAGCACCGGCGCCTCGAAGCCCGGGATGACGCGCTTGTAGGAGTTGGTGCTGGCGTTGGTGAACGCGTTCAGCGCCTTGGCGTGCTTGATGATGCCGCCGATGTAGTACAGCGCCGTCTCCGACAGGTCGGCATAGCCCGAACCGGCGAACAGCGGCTTGCCGTCCTTCCAGATCGACTGGTGGGTGTGCATGCCCGAGCCGTTGTCGCCATAGAGCGGCTTCGGCATGAAGGTCAGCGACTTGCCGTAGCTGTGGGCGACGTTGTGCAGCGAGTACTTGTACTTCTGCACGTTGTCGGCGGTCTTCACGAGCGTGTCGAACTTGAAGCCGAGCTCGTTCTGGGCCGGAGCCACCTCGTGATGGTGGATTTCCATGGTGAGGCCCATGTCGGTGCAGACCGACATCATCTCGGCGCGCAGGTCGTTGTGCGTGTCGACCGGCTGGACCGGGAAGTAGCCGCCCTTGACGCCCGGACGATGGGCCAGGTTGCCGCCCTCGACCGCGATGCCGGTGTTCCACGGCGATTCGTTGGAGGAGATGCTGTAGAAGCTGCCCTGCATCTGGACGTCGTAGCGGACGTCGTCGAACACGAAGAACTCGAGCTCGGGTCCGAACACGGCGGTGTCGCCGATGCCGGACGACTTCATGAAGGCCTCGGCGCGCTTGGCGGTCGAGCGCGGGCAGCGGGCGTAGAGCTGGCCGGTCGAGGGCTCGACGACGTCGCAGCTCACGATCAGCGTGGTCTGGGCGGAGAAGGGATCGAGCACGGCGGTGGACGGATCCGGCATCAGGATCATGTCGGACTCGTTGATCGCCTTCCAACCGGCGATCGAGGAGCCGTCGAACATCACGCCATCCTCGAAGGTGCCTTCGTCGGTGGCGGACGCCATGCGGGCCGTGTGCTGCCACTTGCCGCGCGGATCGGTAAAGCGGAAGTCAACGAACTTGACGTCCTTTTCCTTGATCAGCGCGAGAACCTGTTTGGCATCCATTGTCGATCGTCCCTCTACTTGTGGTTTACTGCTTCAGCCCGCAAAGGCCGGGTCCTCATACGGCGGCGTCACCACGCTCACCAGTACGAATTCTGATCGCGTCGTCGATGCTCGACACGAAGATCTTGCCGTCGCCGATGCGACCGGTATGAGCGGAGCTGCGAATCGCCTCGACCGCCTTTTCCACCATCTCATCCTCGATGATGAGCTCGAGCTTCACCTTCGGCAGGAAGTCGACGACGTACTCCGCGCCACGATAGAGCTCGGTATGGCCTTTCTGGCGGCCGAAGCCCTTGGCCTCGAGAACCGTGATGCCTTTCAGGCCGATCTGGTTGAGGGCGTCCTTCACCTCATCCAGTTTGAAGGGCTTGATGATCGCTTCGATCTTCTTCATTTGGCTTGAGACACTCCGCGCGCAGGCACCGGGACCTCCCAATCGGAAGAGCCCGCGTGAGATACAGGGAAGCATATTGCATGCCAGAAATTTCCACAGCCTGAAACGGGAATTGTCGATTCATGCTGACTGTTTGTCGGGCGGATTGAGCAAATATTAATCAGAAAAATGACCAAATATTGGGCGGTACAGTATCCATGAAACCTGCAAACTCGACAATGGCCGGCTTGGGAACAACGGTGTTCGAAGTCATGTCGGCGCTTGCCCGCGAGCACAATTCCGTCAACCTCGGCCAGGGATTTCCCGACGACAAGGGACCGGAAGAGGTTCGTGCCGCCGCGGCGGACTATCTGCTGAATGGCCACAACCAGTATCCGCCGATGATGGGAATACCGGAGCTGCGGCAGGCGGTGGCGGAACACGCCAGGCGTTTCCAGGGGCTCGACGTCGATTGGCAAAACGAGGTGCTCGTCACGTCGGGCGCGACCGAGGCGCTGGGCGACTGCCTGTTCGGTCTGATCGAGCCGGGCGACGAGGTCGTGCTGATCGAGCCGCTCTACGATTCCTACCTGCCCATCGTGCGGCGAGCGGGTGGGATTCCCAAGCTGGTGCGACTGGAGCCGCCCACGTGGCGCCTGCCGAAGGAGGAATTGGCTGCCGCGTTCGGTCCCAAGACCAAGCTCATCCTCTTCAATACGCCGATGAATCCCTGCTCGAAGGTCTTCGACCGGGAGGAGCTTTCGTACATCGCGGAACTCTGCCTCAAACATGACGTCTACGCGATCTGCGACGAGGTCTACGAGCACATCATCTTCGACGACCGGCGGCACATTTCGCTGATGACCCTTCCGGGCATGCGTGACCGCACGGTGCGCATCGGCTCCGCCGGCAAGAGCTTCAGCCTGACGGGCTGGAAAGTGGGGTACATCACCGCCGCGCCGGAGCTTATGAAGGCGATCGCCAGGACGCACCAGTTCATGACCTTCACGACCCCGCCCAACCTCCAGTGGGGGGCGGCGACGGGGCTGCGGCTCCAGGACGGCTATTTTGCGACCCTGGCCGCCGACATGCAGCGCAAGCGCGACCGACTCGCAAGCGCTCTGTCGACCATCGGTTTCGACGTCTTGCCGGCCCACGGCACGTACTTCCTTACCACGGACTTCCGGCCTCTGGGCTTCAACGGCACGGATGAGGAATTCTGCCGTCACATTACGGTAAAGGCCGGCGTGACCGCCGTCCCGGTCAGCGCGTTTTACCAGTCGCCCGAGGCTCCCCGGTATTTCGCACGCTTCTGCTTCTGCAAGCACGACTCCACGTTGGACAGCGCCATCCAGCGATTGGCGGCCCATTTTGGGGACTAGAGCTCTGGTATTTGCAGTTATTCGGCCCTAAGATGCAATTGTCACACAATTTTCAGGTCTCTCCGGCCCTGATCTAAGAAAGTTACTGCATTGGCATTGCCAATATCCACATATCCGGGCCATATCCGGCGCGCATGGCGTTCCATGGTGAGCTTGCTGCCGAGATGAGTCGGACCGACGACGCTGCCCCCGCAGCGGCGGCTCCCAAGCCCATCCGCATGGATGGTCGTCGTCTGCGCAGCGAACGGACAAAACAGCTCATCATCGAGGCCTATCTGGAGCTGATTCGGGAAAACCCGTCGGTACCGATGCCGACCGCTGTGGAGATCGCGGCGCGGGCCGGCTACTCCGTCCGGTCCATCTTCGAGCGCTTCCCCGATCTCCACACGCTGAGAGTTGCGGCGGCGGACCACAGCCTTGCCCATGCCGCGGCGCTGGCCCCGGCGCGCGACGTCGACGGGGACCGGGCGACCCGAATAAGGTCGCAGGTCGAAACAAGGGCAGGGACCTGCGAACGCGGGATCGCGCTGTGGCGGGCACTGCTGTTCAACGTCGACGAGAACGACGCCCTCAAGGCGCGGGTAAAGATTGCTCGCGACCGGACGATCGAGCGCATGGAGCTCATGTATCGACCTGAACTGTCGATGCTTTCCCCGATCGAACGCCGCAATCTCCTGATCGCTCTGGAAGCCGTGACCGATATAGAGAGCTGGGCGCGGATGCGCGACATGCACGGCCTTTCGTTCGCCGAAAGCTGTGGCATCTGGATCCGGGCCATCGACCGGATCCTGCCACCGACCCCGCAAGACACACCACCGTCATGAATTCTGGACCAAACAAGCTCGACGGCCGCCGGCTGCGCAGCGAGCGGACCAAGCAGTTGATCATCGAAGCCTATCTCGCGCTGGCCCGGGAGATGTCTCCGCGTGTGCCGACGGCCGCCGAGATCGCCGAACAGGCGGGCTATTCGGTGCGATCGGTATTCGAGCGATTTCCCGATATCCGCGCGCTCCAGGTGGCGGCCGTCGACTATTCGCTCGCGCAGTTGGCGGCGCTGGCGCCACCAAGGGGAGCCGATGGCGACCGCAAGACCAGGATCGAGTCACATGTCCGGACACGCGGCCAGACCTGCGAGACCTGGCTGCCGCTGTGGCGCTCCTTGATCGTGAATCAGGGCGACTCGCCTGAGCTGAAGGCGCGCATCCGTGTCGCCCGCGACCACGTTACAGTTCGCATGGAGCTGATGTTCGCGCCGGAGTTCGCGATGATGCCTCCCGGGGAGCGGCGTCAGATCCTGATCGCGCTCGAGGCGCTGACGGATGTCGAAAGCTGGGCCCGCATGCGCGAACTGTTCGGCCTCTCCATCGAAGAAGCTTGCCTCGTCTGGATTCAGGCGATCGATCGCCTGCTACCATCGGATTCCTTCGGTGCGGCGTGATCGAGCGGGGCAGGCGGCCATCTGAAGTCCCGGCCGGACCTGAACCCGTCGACGGCCGTCGGTTGCGCAGCGCGAGGACGCGGCAGCTGATCATCGAAGCCTATCTCTCGCTCCTGCGGGAAAATCCACAGATCCCGACCGCCGCGTCGATTGCGCAAAGGGCCGGCTACTCGGTCAGGTCCGTTTTCGAGCGCTTTCCCGACCTGCATGCGCTGCGCGTTGCCGCGACCGACGAGGCACTGCTGAAGGCATCGAGTCAGGTCGCTGCCCAACCAACCGTCGGCGGCCGTCAGGATCGGCTGAAGACCCATGTGGAGGCGCGCGGCAGGGTCTGCGAGGAATGGCTGCCACTTTGGCGGGCGCTCAACGCCAACCAGGGTGATTCTGCGGATCTCAAGGTACGGATACGGCTGATCCGCGAAATGGTCATCCGGCGGATCGACGAAATGTACGCGTCGGAACTCTCGACCCTTGACGAGCGCGAGCGGCGCCAGACCGTTCTGGCCATTGACGCGCTGGTCGATTTCGAAAGCTGGGCGCGCATGCGCGAGCAGTTCGGATTGTCTTTCGAGGATTCCTGCGGAGTCTGGAAGCGGGCCATCGACCGGCTTCTGCCGTCAACCCCGCCTGTTTCTTGACGCTCCGGCCGCCGGAGCGTAGGAAGGCGCCGCTTCGTCGGGAGCGATCCGCGATGGCGGCCGTAGCTCAGTTGGTTAGAGCGCCAGATTGTGATTCTGGATGTCGCCGGTTCAATTCCGGTCGGCCGCCCCAATCGCCCTCACGAGAAGCTCCCGAGGTCAGAAAATGCGCGATCTCGTTCCCCGAGGCGAACTGGCTCTCCTGAACTGCGCCGAGATGGCGCGGGCCGATGCCTTTGCGATTGCCGGCGGAGTGTCCGGCCGGGTTCTCATGGAGGCGGCGGGCCGTGCCGTCGCAGCGGCTGCGATGCAGCGTCACCCCCGGCGGCCGGTCGTCGTGCTCTGCGGGCCGGGAAACAACGGCGGCGACGGCTTCGTCGCGGCGCGACGACTGCAGAAGGCGGGATGGCCCGTCCGTCTCGGTCTCTTTGGAGCTGTCGGCAGTCTCAAGGGGGATGCGGCCTGGGCGGCGGGCACGTGGGCGGGGCCGGTCGAGCGCTGGTCCGCCGCGTTGCTCGACGGCACGCCTCTCGTGATCGATGCCATATTCGGGGCAGGTCTCAGTCGGGCCATCGAGGGAGAGATCGGTGGCGCCATCGAACTGGTGAATGCCCGGAAGCTGCCCGTCGTCGCCGTGGATGTGCCGAGCGGCCTGCATGGCGATACAGGGGAAATCCTCGGTCCCGCGTTCGAGGCGGAAACGACCGTGTCGTTCTTTCGGGCCAAGCCCGGCCACTATTCGGTCGAGGGCTTGCGGCGCTGCGGCCATCTGCACATCGTGGACATCGGCATTCCGGCGGATGCCTTGGCCGAGATCGGACCCCGGGTCTGGCTGAACGGCCCGGCTCTTTGGGTGCATCTGCTGCAGCGCGCCGACATCGCCGATCACAAGTATGCGCGCGGTCACCTCACGATCCTGGCCGGCCCTCATGCCACGGGCGCGGCGCGCCTCGCGGCGCTGGCCGGTCGTCGGGTGGGCGCGGGACTTGTCACGATTGCGGCTTTTCGTTCGACCTTGCCGGCGTTCCAGGCGGCGGAGCCCGGCAACCTCATCGTCGAAGCCGACGATGGCGCGATGTTCACCCACCTGCTGGGCGACGAGCGGCGCAATGCCATTCTGATCGGGCCGGGATCGGGGACGGGCGACCGGACGAGAGATTCGGTCCTCTCGGCCCTCGATGCAAGACGCAGCCTCGTTCTCGACGCCGACGCCATTACCGCGTTCGCGACGGAACCGGATCTTCTCTTTGGCCGCGTTCGCGGTCCGACATTGCTCACCCCTCATGAAGGGGAGTTCCGACGGCTGTTTCCGGACCTCGGCCGCGGTGCCGGCAAGCTGGACCGGGTGAGGCGAGCGGCGGCGCGGAGCGGGGCGACGATCCTGCTGAAGGGACCCGACACGGTGATCGCCGAACCGGACGGCCGCGCGGTCATCAGCGTGCACGCCTCGCCGGCTCTCGCGACGGCGGGATCGGGTGACGTGCTCGCCGGAACGATCGGCGGGCTGCTGGCGCAGGGCCTCACGCCGTTTGCCTCGGCGTCGGCGGCGGCGTGGCTGCATGGGGAATGTTCGCTGCAGTTCGGCGGTCCCGGCCTGATCGCCGAGGATTTGCCCGCGCTTCTTCCGCGCGCACTTCAGTGGGTGTCGTCCTTTAATTGACCGTTTGGCAGGGTCGGGCTAAGAGGCGCGCGATTCGGCCTTCGCGGCACGCCCCGATGGCTCAGAATGTGGTTTGGGCTGGCTTCGGGCGGGCGTGGTGGAATTGGTAGACACGCGAGATTTAGGTTCTCGTGCCGCAAGGCGTGGGGGTTCAAGTCCCTCCGCCCGCACCAGGAAATGGAAGTGAGACAATGCAAGTTACGGAACTCTCGGCTGAAGGCCTGAAGCACCAGTTCAAGATCGTCGTCCCGTCGAGTGAGTTGACGTCGAAGATCGACGAGCGCCTCGCTGAAATGGCGAAGACTGCGGCCCTGCCGGGCTTCCGTCCGGGCAAGGTGCCGGTCAGCCTCCTGAAGAAGCAGTATGGCCAGGCGCTGTTCGGCGAGGCTGTCGAGGCGGCCGTCAACACGAGCACGGCGAAGGCGATCGAGGATCGTGGCCTCAAGCCCGCCTTGCAGCCGCGCGTCGACCTCAAGCAGCTCGAGGAAGGCAAGGACGTCGAATTCGAGGTCGTCGTCGAGGTGCTGCCCGAGATCGGCAAGCTCGATTTCTCGGGCGTCGAGCTCGAGCGGCTCAAGGCCGAGGTTCCGGAGAAGGACATCGACGAGGCGCTCGAGCGAATCGCCAAGGCGAACCGCGAGCAGAAGCCCGTCGATCCGCCGCGTGCCGCGCAGAAGGGCGATGCAATCAAGCTCGACTTCGTGGGATCGGTGGACGGTGTCGAGTTCCCCGGCGGCGCAGCCCAGGACTATGTGCTGGAGATCGGCTCGGGTTCGTTCATTCCCGGCTTCGAGGATCAGCTGGTCGGCGCCGAGATCGACAAGCCCGTCGACGTGAAGGTCACGTTCCCGGCCGAGTACGGTGCGCCTGAACTCGCCGGCAAGGACGCCGTGTTCAAGTGCACGGTCAAGGAAGTGCTCGAGTACGTCGACAAGCCGGCGGACGATGAACTGGCCAAGAACAACAACTTCGAGAACCTCGAGGCCATGCGCAAGGCGATCGGCGAGCGGATCGGCCAGGACTACACGCAGATCTCCCGCACGATGATCAAGCGTCAGTTGCTCGACAAGCTCGCGGACAGCCACAAGTTTGCCGTGCCGGAAGGCCTCGTCGAGGGCGAGTTCAACGCGATCTGGCAGCGCATCGAAGAGGCCAAGAAGAACGGCCAGAAGGTCGAGGAAGACGAAGAGAAGATGCGCAAGGAGTATCGCGACATCGCCGAGCGCCGGGTTCGCCTGGGCCTGCTGCTGGCCGATGTCGGCCGCTCCAACAGCATCGACGTGACGCCGGAAGAACTCAACCAGGCCGCAATGCGCGAAGCCATGCGCTACCAGGGTCAGGAACGCCAGGTGCTGGAGTACTTCAGCAAGAATCCGGAAGCGAAGGATCAGCTTCGCGCGCCGATCTTCGAGGAGAAGACGGTCGACTTCATCCTCGAGCTGGCCAAGGTTACCGAGAAGTCGGTTACCCCCGAGGAACTGCTCAAGGCCGCCCGCGAGGCGGAAGAGGAAGAGGCCGGCGAGAAGGCCGCAGATTGATCTTGGGCCGGTGGCCTTGAACAGGGTCACCGGCGCTGCCACTTTTCATCGATCAGTCACTCAAGGGGGCCCGCGATGATTCGCGACCGCGATCCGCTGGAAGTCTACAACAACTACTACGTGCCGATGGTGGTCGAGCAATCGGCGCGCGGCGAGCGCGGCTACGACATCTGGTCGAGGCTGTTGAAGGAGCGGATCATCTTTCTGAACGGTCCGGTCGAGGACCATGTGGCGGGCGTGATCTGCGCCCAGCTGCTCTACCTCGAAGCCGAGAACCCGACGAAGGACATCTCTTTCTACATCAACTCGCCGGGTGGCGTGGTGACGTCGGGCATGGCGATCTATGACACCATGCGCTACATCCGCCCGCACATTTCGACCCTGGTCTATGGCCAGGCGGCGTCGATGGGCTCTCTCCTGCTGACGGCGGGCGAGAAGGGCAAGCGCTTCGCCCTGCCGAACGCCCGGATCATGATCCATCAGCCCTCGGGCGGCGCCCAGGGCCAGGCCACGGACATCGAAATCCATGCCCGCGAGATCCTTGCGACCCGGGCACGGCTCAACCAGATGTACGTGGAGCATACCGGCAAGCCGATCGAGGTCATCGAATTGGCCATGGAACGCGACAAGTTCTTCGCGCCCCTGGAAGCCAAGGAATTCGGCCTGATCGACGACGTGCTCGAGAAGAGGCCGACCCCGACTACCATCCAGGCTGCTGCCTCCTGAGCGGCAGTCGCGACCAATTGTTTCCCGTTCGCACGGCGACACACCATATTTTGATGTTGTCGCCGTCCGGGCGGCACGTTTAACATAAGGCTTGTGAGCGGGCCCTCAGGTCGCGGGGCCCCCCAAGCGGAGGTGCGTTACCGACATGCCAGCCGCCAAGTCCGGGGGTGATTCCCGCAACACCCTGTATTGCAGCTTCTGCGGCAAGAGCCAGCATGAAGTCCGCAAGCTCATTGCCGGTCCGACCGTGTTCATCTGCGATGAATGCGTCGAACTCTGCATGGACATCATCAGGGAAGAGAGCAAGACGACTCTCGTCAAGTCCAAGGACGGGGTGCCGTCTCCCAAGGAAATCCGCCAGATCCTGGATGACTATGTCATCGGGCAGGACAAGGCCAAGCGTATTCTTGCCGTTGCCGTGCACAATCACTACAAGCGGCTCGGGCACGGTGGCAAGGCGAACGAAGTCGAGATCGCCAAGTCCAACATCATGCTGATCGGGCCGACGGGCTGCGGCAAGACCTTGCTGGCCCAGACCCTGGCCCGGATGCTCGACGTGCCGTTCACCATGGCCGACGCCACGACGTTGACCGAAGCCGGTTACGTCGGCGAGGACGTCGAGAACATCATCCTGAAGCTGCTGCAGGCGGCCGACTACAACGTCGAGCGGGCGCAGCGCGGCATCGTCTACATCGACGAGGTCGACAAGATCAGCCGCAAGTCGGACAACCCGTCGATCACGCGCGACGTGTCGGGAGAGGGAGTCCAGCAGGCGCTGCTGAAGATCATGGAAGGCACCGTCGCCTCCGTGCCGCCGCAGGGCGGCCGCAAGCATCCGCAGCAGGAGTTCCTGCAGGTCGACACGACCAACATCCTGTTCATCTGTGGGGGCGCGTTCGCGGGCCTCGACAAGATCATCTCGATGCGCCGTCAGGGCACATCGATCGGCTTCGGCGCGGAAGTGCGCGGGCCGGAGGATCGCCGCACCGGCGAAATCCTGAAGGATCTCGAACCGGAGGATCTGCTGCGCTACGGCCTGATCCCCGAGTTCGTCGGCCGCCTGCCGGTGATCGCCACGCTCGAGGACCTGGATGAGGTCGCGCTGATCGAGATCCTGACTCGCCCGAAGAACGCCCTCATCAAGCAGTACCAGCGGCTGTTCGACATGGAGGGCGTGAAGCTCAAGTTCTCCGACGATGCGCTGCGCGCGGTGGCCCAGAAGGCGATCCTGCGCAAGACCGGCGCCCGCGGACTTCGCTCCATCATGGAGACGGTCCTGCTCGACACCATGTACGACCTCCCGTCGCTGGACGGGGTCGAGGAAGTGGTGATCAACCGGGAAGTGATCGAGGGTCGCGCCCAGCCACTTTATGTGCATGGCGAGCGCAAAGAAGGCGTTGCCGCTGCGCCGGCCTGAGTTTTGCTGCGTCGGCGGCAACCGTCGCCGGCGGTCCCCCGACGGGGCTTGAACAACCCTCTGTTCAGGCCAATCTCTGATAACGAGTGCGCGCGTTCGCGTGCCGTGGATTGCCCACAGGGGATCCCCGGCCGAGGCACGGGTAGCTCTAACAGCGTACGTTGCGAGGCATCATGAACGCCCCCATTCAAGGAACCGTCTATCCCGTCCTGCCGCTGCGCGACATCGTCGTGTTCCCCGGCATGATCGTCCCGCTCTTCGTCGGTCGCGAGAAGAGCGTCAAGGCCCTGGAAGAGGTCATGAAGGACGACAAGCAGATCCTGCTGATCGCCCAGAAGAACGCCAGCCAGGACGATCCCGGCCCCGACGACATCTACACGATCGGCACGCTCGGCACCGTGCTGCAGCTCCTCAAGCTGCCCGACGACACCGTCAAGGTGCTGGTCGAGGGCGGCCGTCGTGTGAAGATCGTCGGCTACAACGATCGCGCCGACTTCTTCGAGGCCCGTGCGGTCGATATGGAGGAGTCCGCCGGCGACAGTGCGGAGATGCAGGCGGCGGCCCGCACCGTGGTCTCGGAATTCGAGAACTACGTAAAGCTGAACAAGAAGGTGCCGCCGGAAGTCGTCGTCTCGATCAACAAGATCGAGGAGCCGGCCAAGCTTGCCGACACCATCTCCGCTCACCTGGCACTCAAGGTTGCCGAGAAGCAGCAGTTGCTCGAGCTCGACTCCGTGTCGAAGCGGCTGGAGCGCATCCTCGGCCTGATGGAGGGCGAGATCGGCGTCCTGCAGGTCGAAAAGAAGATCCGCAATCGCGTGAAGCGTCAGATGGAGAAGACGCAGCGCGAGTACTATCTCAACGAGCAGATGAAGGCGATCCAGAAGGAGCTTGGCGAGACCGAGGACGGTCGCGACGAGGTTTCCGAGCTGGAGAAGCGCATCAAGAAGACCCGCCTCAGCAAGGAGGCGAGGGAAAAGGCCAACGCCGAGCTCAAGAAGCTCCGGACGATGAGCCCGATGTCGGCCGAGGCGACGGTGGTGCGCAACTACCTCGACTGGCTGCTGTCGATTCCGTGGCGCAAGCCGACCAAGATCATCAAGGACCTGAAGTACGCCGAGGAGATTCTCAACGCCGACCATCACGGCCTCGAGAAGGTGAAGGAGCGCATCCTCGAGTATCTCGCGGTCCAGCAGCGCGTCGACAAGATGAAGGGCCCGATCCTGTGCCTCGTCGGCCCGCCCGGCGTCGGCAAGACCTCGCTCGGCAAGTCGATTGCCAAGGCTACCGGGCGGAACTTCGTTCGCATGTCGCTGGGCGGCGTGCGCGACGAGGCCGAGATTCGCGGCCATCGGCGGACCTACATCGGCTCGCTGCCGGGTAAGGTCCTCCAGAGCATGAAGAAGGCGAAGTCCTCGAACCCGCTGTTCCTGCTCGACGAGATCGACAAGCTCGGCGCGGATTTCCGCGGCGACCCGTCGTCGGCGCTACTCGAGGTTCTCGATCCGGAGCAGAACACGACGTTCAACGACCACTATCTCGAAATCGACTACGATCTGTCGAACGTGATGTTCATCACCACGGCCAATTCGCTGCGCATGGCGCAGCCGCTGCTGGACCGCATGGAGATCATCCGCCTCGCCGGTTACACCGAGGACGAGAAGGTCGCGATCACCCGCAAGCACCTGATCCCGAAGCAGATTGAGGCGAACGGTCTGAAGGAGAGCGAGATCGAGATCCACGACGACGCGGTGCGCGACCTGGTGCGTTACTACACGCGCGAGGCGGGCGTCCGTAACCTGGAGCGCGAGATCGCCAATCTGGCCCGCAAGGCCACCAAGGAAATCCTCATGAAGGGGACGACCAAGGTGAAGGTCGGCCGCAAGAACCTCGAGAAGTATGCCGGCGTCCGGCGCTTCCGCTTCGGCGAGGCGGAGCTCGAGGACATGGTCGGCATCACGACGGGCCTGGCCTGGACCGAGGTCGGCGGCGAGCTGCTGCAGATCGAGGCCGTTCTGGTTCCGGGACGTGGCCGCATGACCGTCACCGGCAAGCTGGGCGACGTGATGCAGGAGTCGGTGCAGGCGGCCAACGCCTATGTCCGCTCGCGCGCCCATGTGTTCGGCATCAAGTCGAACATCTTCGAGAAGCGAGACATCCACATCCACGTGCCGGAAGGCGCGACGCCGAAGGACGGACCGTCCGCCGGTGTGGGCATGGTCACCTCGATCGTGTCGGCGCTGACCGGTATTGCGGTGCGCAAGGAAGTGGCCATGACCGGCGAGATCAGCCTGCGCGGGCGGGTCATGCCGATCGGCGGGCTCAAGGAGAAGCTCCTGGCGGCGTTGCGCGGCGGTCTCAAGACCGTGCTCATTCCCAAGGAGAACGAGCGCGACCTTCCGGAGATTCCGGACAACGTGAAGAAGGGGCTGGAGATCGTACCGGTCTCGACCGTGGACGAAGTCCTGGCCCGCGCCCTGGTGAAGCCTCTGGTGGCGATCGAATGGGTCAACGACCTCGAGGCGGTGGCCGCGAAGCCGGCCGAGCTGACAGAGGCTGCCCGGGCGCATTGAGCCCCTTACGCCGAACGAGAATGCGAAGCCCCGGAGTGATCCGGGGCTTCGTCGTTCAGGCCCAAATCATGCGATCTGTTTCGGCCTGGCTACAAAATATGGTATAAGCTGCGCAGGACTTGAGTTGCCGGACCAGGAGAGGCTCGCCTGTGAACAAGCACGATCTGATTGCCGCCGTCGCTGCGTCGACGAATCTCTCCAAGGTCGATGCCGCGAATGCCGTCGATTCGATCCTCACGGTCATCACCAAGTCCCTCAAGAAGAAGGAAAAGGTCCTTCTGGTCGGATTCGGGACATTCCAGGTGTCCAAGCGCAAGGCAGGCGAGGGGCGCAATCCCCAGACCGGCGAGAAGATCAAGATACCTGCGGCAAATGTGCCGCGTTTCAAGGCCAGCAAGGCCCTGAAGGATGCGATCAACTAGGCTTTTCCCCGATCGCCGTGCTAACACGCGCGTCGGGCGATTAGCTCAGCGGTAGAGCATTCCCTTTACACGGGACTGGTCGGCGGTTCGATCCCGTCATCGCCCACCAATTTTGTTTCGCTGGTCATCATGTGTGTGGCGGAACGCATTGAAATATCGGGCATTTGTGCACCTGTTCGCTGGTGCAGTATGCTTGACACACAAAAGGCGCTCCTATATCTCTCCGCGCGCCGTTTGGGGCTGAAAGCGGGCGTAGTTCAGTTGGTTAGAATGCCGGCCTGTCACGCCGGAGGTCGCGGGTTCGAGTCCCGTCGCTCGCGCCAGCCCAAACACTGGCAGCCCATAAAAACCGGGCGCAAGGGGTGGCGATGGAAGCTCTTCTGCGGGAATACCTGCCAATCCTGATCTTCCTCGGACTAGCCTTCGGGTTGGTCTGCGCCATGCTCGGCGGGTCGTATCTGATCGCCCGCCAAAATCCGAACTCGGAAAAGCTGTCGCCGTTCGAATGCGGGTTCGCGCCGTTCGACGATGCGCGTGGCCAGTTCGACGTGCGCTTCTATCTCGTCGCGATCCTTTTCATCATCTTCGATCTCGAGGTCGCGTTCCTGTTTCCGTGGGCGGTGGCGCTGGGCGATATCGGACTCTTCGGCTTCTGGTCGATGATGCTGTTCCTCGGCGTGCTGACGGTGGGCTTCATCTACGAATGGCGTAAGGGAGCCCTGGAATGGGAGTGATCACTCCGGCCAAGCCCAATACGGCGGCCGAGGCGGCGCTGTCGCGGGCGCTGAACGACGAGCTGGCCGACAAGGGCTTCGTGGTCGCCCAGCTCGACAAGCTGGTCACCTGGGCGCGCACCGGTTCGATGTGGGGGCTGACCTTCGGCCTGGCCTGCTGCGGCGTCGAGATGATCCATTGCTGGATGAGCCGCTACGATCTTGACCGCTTCGGCTTCGCGCCGATGCCCAGTCCGCGTGCCGCCGACGTGATGATCGTGGCTGGCACGCTGACCAACAAGATGGCGCCGGCGCTGCGCAAGGTCTACGACCAGATGGCCGAGCCGCGCTACGTGATCTCGATGGGGTCGTGCGCCAACGGCGGCGGCTACTATCACTACAGCTATTCAGTCGTGCGCGGCTGCGACCGCATCGTGCCGGTCGACGTCTACGTGCCGGGCTGTCCGCCGACCGCCGAAGCGCTGCTCTATGGCGTGCTGCAGCTTCAGAAGAAGGTCCGTCGCACGGGCACGCTGGTGCGCTGATGAGCGAGGCTCTCAAGGCACTCAGCGACCATATATTCCAGGCGCAGGCGGGCGTGGTGTCGAAGACGGAAGTCCGCCTCGGCGAGCTTATGCTCGAGACGACACCGGACAAGGTGATCGCGCTCCTGACGTACCTGCGCGACGATCCGAAGTGTCTGTTCAAGCAGCTCATCGACATCTGCGGCGTCGACTGGCCCGAGCGCGAGAAGCGCTTCGACGTCGTCTACAACCTGCTCAGCCTCAAGAACAACCAGCGCATCCGCGTGAAGGTGCAGACCGACGAAACGACGCCTGTGCCATCGGCCGCGCCGGTCTACAGCTCGGCGGGCTGGTTCGAGCGCGAGACCTACGACCTTTACGGCGTGTGGTTCTCCGACCATCCCGACCTGCGCCGCATCCTCACGGACTATGGTTTCGAGGGTCATCCGCTGCGCAAGGATTTCCCGTTGACCGGCTTCGTCGAGCTGCGATGGGACGACGTGCAGAAGCGCGTCGTGTACGAGCCGGTTAAGCTCGCCCAGGAATTCCGCCGCTTCGATTTCCTCAGCCCCTGGGAGGGGGCGCCCAAGGTTCTTCCGGGCGACGAGAAGGCCCAGGAAGCGGCCGCGGCACCGGCGAAGGCGAACTGACATGTCCGACGTCGAAATCAAGACACTGACCATGAACTTCGGGCCGCAGCATCCGGCGGCCCACGGCGTGCTGCGGCTCGTCGTCGAGATGGACGGCGAGATCGTCGAGCGCTGCGACCCGCATATCGGGCTGCTGCACCGCGGCACCGAGAAGCTGATCGAGTACAAGAGCTACCTGCAGGCGGTCCCGTACTTCGACCGGCTCGACTATGTCTCGCCGATGAACCAGGAACATGCCTACGCGCTCGCGGTCGAGAAGCTGCTGGGCATCGAGGCGCCGGAGCGTGGCCAGTACATCCGCGTGCTGTTCTCCGAGATCACGCGCATCCTCAACCATCTGCTGAACGTCACGACCTTCGCGATGGACGTCGGTGCGCTCACCCCACCGCTGTGGGGCTTCGAGCAGCGCGAACTGCTGATGGAATACTACGAGCAGGTGAGCGGCTCGCGCATGCATGCGGCCTATTTCCGGCCGGGCGGCGTCCACCAGGACCTGCCGGAGGGCATGCTCGATTCGATGGATGGATGGATCAAGCAGTTCTATCCGTTTATGAAGGACATCGAGAACCTGCTGAACGACAACCGCATCTTCCGCCAGCGGACCGTCGACATCGGCGTCGTCTCGGCCGAGCAGGCACTCGACTGGGGTTTCTCCGGGCCGCTGATCCGCGCGTCGGGCCTGCCGTGGGACCTGCGCAAGTCGCAGCCCTATGACGTCTACGATCGCATGGATTTCGACATTCCGGTCGGCAAGACCGGCGACTGCTACGCGCGTTACCTCGTGCGCATCGAGGAAATGTACCAGGCTGTCCGCATCATGGAGCAGTGCATCGCCGCCCTGCGCAAGGTCGGGGGCCCAGTGCGCGTCGACGACCGCAAGATTTCGCCGCCCCGCCGCGGTGAGATGAAGGGGTCGATGGAAGCGCTGATCCATCACTTCAAGCTCTACACCGAGGGCTACAAGGTGCCCGCCGGCGAGACCTATACGGCGGTCGAGGCGCCCAAGGGCGAGTTCGGCGTCTATCTCGTGTCCGACGGCACCAACAAGCCTTACCGCTGCAAGATCCGTGCTCCCGGGTTCCCGCACCTGCAGGCACTCGACATGATGACCAAGGGACACCAGCTCGCCGACATGTCGGCGAACATCGGCTCGCTCGACATCGTGTTCGGCGAGATCGACCGCTAGGAGACGATGCGATGGCGATGATCACCGCCGACCCCA
>JBILYJ010000353.1:0-5725 GCA_044377795.1 Reyranella sp.
CAAGGTCGGGCTGGTGGGCTACTGCATGAGCGGCGCTTTCGTCACCGCGGCGGCGGCGGCGCATCCCGACAGGATCGGCTGCTTCGCCTCCTACTATGGAACGCGCCTGATCACCGACAAGCCCGACTCGCCGCACCTGATGCTGGGTGACATCGCTGCCGAGGGCTACTACGCCTTCGCCGAGCACGACACCTACGTGCCGCTGTCGGATGTCGCGAAGTTTGAGCGGCTGCTGGCCTCCGCGCCGTTTCCCTCGCGCGTCGAGACCGAGGCCGGCACGCATCACGGCTACGCCTTCTCCGACCGCGGCAATCTCAACGAGGCCGCTCGCGAGAAGCATTATGAGCGCATGCTGGCCCTCTATCGCCGGCACTTGAGTTAAGCGCACCACCTCACCCTGAGGAGCGGCCTACGGCCGCGTCTCGAAGGGTGAGCAACAGTCTTGTCGTTGCCCATCCTTCGAGACGGCGCTGACGCGCCTCCTCAGGATGAGGAGAGAGGGAATTGAACATGCTGAGCGGCATCCACGGGCACCAGGACATCGAGCGAGTCGTGTATGGCAAGCCGGCGGGCGCGGCCCTGCGCACCGAGGCGGAGCGGCTCGGGGCGAAGAAAGTGTTCATCACGACCTCGAAGTCGGTGGCGCAGAGCGCGTTGCTGGCATCCGTGATCGACGGTCTCGGCGATCTGCACGCCGGCACCTATGCCGGGATCACGGCGCATTCGCCGCGACCCTGTGTCGTCGAGGGCGCAGCGATGGCCCGCAAGGCCGGTGCCGACCTGATCGTCGCCGTGGGCGGCGGCTCGGTGATCGATGCCAGCAAGACGATCCTGATCGCGCTGTGGCAGAACGTGACCACGGTCGACGAACTCGATGCCTATCGGGCCGGCAAGCCGAAGGAGGGTGCCGCGCCGCCGTCGGAGGCCATCAAGCCGCCGATCGATGCGATCCGCATGATCGCCGTGCCGACCACCCTGTCGGCGGCCGAGTTCAATGCCTACGCCGGCATCTCCGATCCGCGCAAGGGCATCAAGGAGAGCTTCGGCCATCGCCTGATCGTGCCGCGGGTCATCGTGCTCGATCCCGCGGCCACCCTGGCGACCCCGATGGACCTGATGCTCTCGACCGGCCTGAAGGCCGTCGATCATGCCGTCGAGCGTCTCTGCTCGCAGCAGGCGCATCCCTTCGTGCTGGGAACCGCCACCGAGGCGCTGAAGCTGCTCGCCCGCGCCCTGCCGGCGCACAAGGCCAATCCGGACGACATGGCGACCCGGCTCGACCTGCAGTTCGGCATGTGGCTGTCGATCGGCGCCGGCACGTCCGGCGTCGGCGTGGGCGCGAGCCACGGTATCGGCCATGTGCTGGGCGCCGCCTGCCACGTGCCGCACGGCCATACGTCCTGCGTGATGCTGCCGTCGGTGCTGCGCTGGAACCTGCCGGCCAATGCCGAGCGGCAGAAGCGGGTGGGCGAGGCCTTCGGACAGCCCGGCGCGGCGGCGGGAGACCTGGTGGAAGGGCTGGTGAAGTCCCTCGGCCTGCCGGGACGCTTGTCGGAGGTCGGCGTCGGCAAGGATCGTTTCCGCGAGATCGCCGAGAAGTCGATGCACGACCGGGCGGTGCTCAACAATCCGCGTCCCATCAAGGGGCCGGAACAGGTCATGGAGATTCTCGAACTCGCGGCCTGAGGATCGACATGACCCCATGAATTCTTCTCGTGAGCCCGAGGGGTGGCAAGCGGCTAAAGCCACACGACCTAAAGGGAGCAAACGCAAGTCACGGGTGAAACCATGGTCGATGTTCGAACCGCCGAATCCGCCGCTATGCGGCCGCCGCTTGCCGGTTGGGTCGATGCACCGGTGAACTACCTCGCCGATCTCAGCATCAAGCCGGTGACCTACAATCCGCCGCACGGCACGGGGCTGCCGCGCCGGGACGGCAACTATCGGGACTTTACGGTCCGCGTCCACGATGCCCGTCCGATCGCGCGCGATCTCTCGCTCGACCGGCAGGCCTTCATCCTGACGCACCACGATACCGGTGTGCGCGACTTCTACGACGAAGAAGAGGTGCGCACGAAGTACCACGCCGAGGTCGAGGCGCTGATCAAGCGTGAGACCGGTGCGTCGAAGGTCGTGGTGTTCGACCATACGGTGCGGACCGCCGATCGCGCCGTCGAGCGCGGTCTACGGACGCCGGTGCGCAGCGTCCATTGCGACTATACCGAAAAGTCGGGGCCGCAGCGCGTCCGCGACCTGCTACCTGCCGAAGAGGCCGAGCAGCGCCTACTGAAGCGATTCGCCGAGTTCAACGTGTGGCGCAGCATCGACAGCGAGCCCGTCGAGATGACGCCGCTCGGCCTCGTCGATTCCGAGAGCCTCGCACCGCGCGATCTGGCGGTCTGTGACCTCGTCTATGCCGACCGTACGGGCGAAATCTACCAGGGCGTATACAGCGCCGATCACCGCTGGTTCTATTTCCCCAAGATGACGCGGGACGAGGCAATCCTGATCAAGTGCTACGATTCGCTGACGGACGGCCGCGCGCGCTTCTCGCTGCATTCCGCCTTCGACGATCCGACCTCGCCGGCCAATCCGCGGCCGCGACAGAGCATCGAGGCGCGGGCGTTCGCGTTTTTCGATTAAGGCGCGTTCAGACGCGGCGGCGGGCGGCAGCGCCTTCTGAGGCGCGAGAGCCCGCACGGTTCAAATTGCGCACCTCTTGTCATCCTGAGCGAAGCGAAGGATCTAACGTTGGCTACGTAGTGCTCTGGTCGTTCCGCTAGGTCCTTCGCTTCGTTCAGGACGACAGCTTCTTAGCTCGCAGCAATCTTCTCGAGATGCTCGACGAGTTCCTCGGGATTGCTGAAGAACGGCGAGTGGCCGCTTTCCAGCCGCAGCATCTTGCAGGGGGTCTCTTTCGCCATCGTCCGCTGCAGGGCGATGCGGATGGCGTTGTCGTGGACGCACTCGATGTACCAGCGCGGCACCGAGCCGAAGCGCTCCTCGGTGAGGGTCAGCGGGGTCGTCGAGATGGCGAGCGGCTGCGGCCGGAGCCGTTCCATCGCCTTGTAGCGATCCTCCGGCGAGACGTCAGCATAGAATAGGCTGGGCAGCTTGTCGCGCGCGAAGGTGTAGGTCTTGCCGTCGGGGCTGACCTGCCGGGACAGCCGGAACATCGCATCCGGCTCCAGCGCCGTCATGTCCCTGCCGCTCTTGCCCGAGGTCGGCAGCAGGGCGCACACATAGACAAGCGCCTTGATCTTGCGCCGCCGCGCCTCCGCGAGCTGGCTGATCGTGACGCCACCCAACGAGTGGCCGACCAGGATGACCTGGTCCTCCATCTTGTCGAGGAGACGGGCGAGTTTCTCGACATTGTCGGCGAGGGTGACGTTGGCGGGTGGTGTCTGGTCGTTGCCGAGACCCGGCAGGTCGGGTGCGCAAACCTTATGGCCGGCCGCTTCCAGCAGCGGCACGACCTTCTCCCAGCACCAGCCGCCGGTACAGGCCCCATGGACCAGCAGGAACGTCGCCACGAGCTAGGCCTTTCCGACGACGGTGCGTGCGCCGGGGGCGGGCACGAAGAAGTCGGGCATCAGCGACGTTCCGGGCGAGACGGCGTACTGGTCGAAGTCGGTGACGCCCTCCGCCGCCAGCACCTCGTCGTCGATGAAGAAGTTGCCGGTGCAGCCCCGCGCCGGCCGGCTGAAGATCGCGTGGGCGGCATCGGCCATGATCTCGGGCTTGCGGCACTGCTTCATGCCTTCGTCGCCGCCCAGGATGTTCTGGATCGCGGCGGTGGCGATGGCGGTGCGCGGCCACAGGCAGTTGAAGGCGATCCCCTTGTCCCGGAATTCCTCGGCCATCGACCAGGCGAAGACCGACATGCCGTACTTGGCGAGCGTGTAGGCCGCGTGATTGGCGAACCACTTCACGTCGAAGTCGAGCGGTGGCGACAGGTTCAGCACGTGCGGATTGGCCGCCTTCAGCAGGTGCGGGATGCACTTCTGCGAGACCATGAAGGTGCCGCGCGCATTGATCTGGTGCATCAGGTCGTAGCGCTTCATCGGCGTGGCGAGCGTGCCGGTCAGGCTGATGGCGCTGGCATTGTTCACCAGGATGTCGATGCCGCCGAACTTCGCGACGGTCTCGGCCACGGCCTTGTCCACGCTCTGCTCGTCGCGGATGTCGCAGGCGAGCGGCAGCGCCTTGCCACCGGCCTTTTCGATCTCCTCCGCCGCGGTGAAGATCGTGCCGGGCAGGCGCGGGTCGGGCGTCACCGTCTTCGCGGCGATGGCGACGTTGGCGCCGTCGCGTGCGGCTCGCAGCGCGATGGCCAGTCCGATGCCCCGGCTTCCGCCGGTCACGAACAGGGTTTTGCTAGCCAAGCTCATGGCGTCCCCAAGAAATCTTCGGGCTCTATAGCCGGGGCGGGGTAGCGGCGGCTAGTGTTGCGGCACTCAAGGGAGGCATGCATGAATCCGTGCTTCGAAACGGCGACGCGACTTGCACGCGCGATACGAAACGGGCGTTTGAGTTCGGTCGAAGCGACCAAGGCGCATCTCGATCGGATCGCGCGCGTGAACGGGCCGCTGAAGGCTCTGGTGTTGGTCGACGAGGCGGGCGCCCTGAAGGCCGCCCGCGCCGCAGATCGTGCGCGCGGCAAAGGGAAGGACCTCCCTGCGCTGCACGGCGTGCCGATCACCATCAAGGAAGCGTTCGACGTCGCCGGCCTGAAGACGACTTCCAGTCATCCGCCGCTCGCGGACAACGTCGCCCGGGAAGATGCGAGCCTCGTCGCGCGGTTGCGGGCGGCGGGTGCCGTCATCCTGGGCAAGACCAATGTGCCCGAACTCTGCGCAGACTTTCAGACCGACAGCCCGATCTTCGGCACGACGCTCAATCCCTGGGACGAACGCCGCACGGCGGGCGGCTCCACGGGCGGGGGCGGCGTCGCGGTGGCGGCCCGCCTGTCGCCGCTGGAGCTGGGCAGCGACATCGGCGGTTCGGTGCGCAATCCCGCGCACTACAACGGCATCTTCTCGCTGAAGCCGACCGAATGGCGGGTTCCGAGCCGCGGCCACGTTCCGGACCTTCCGGGCGCGATGCGAAGCACCCGCTATATGGGCACGTTCGGCCCGCTGGCACGCTCGGTCGACGATCTCGAGCTGGCACTGCGCATCATCGCGGGGCCGGATGGCTACGAGACCGAGGCGGCGCCCGTGCCGCTGGAGCCTACGCCCAAGCTCACGGCCAAGGGCCTGCGCATCGCCGTCCTGATGAGCAATCCGCTGGTGCCGGTCTCGGCCGATACGGCGTCGGTCGTCGAGGCGACGGCGAAGCTGCTGTCGAAAGCCGGCGCCAAGGTGAAGTATGCCGAGCCCGACGGATTGGACTGGCAGCAGGGCTGGGACGACTGGTCGGATCTGTTCCAGTACATGATCCAGAGCGAGAAGCCGCTCGCCGAGCGCGAACGGCATTTCGACAGGCTGGAGTCAGCCGATCCGACGAGGCGATCGGTCGCTCGCGCGGCGCGTCTCAGCATGGCCCAGTTCTTCGCCGTGCTCGACCGGCGGGACCGCATCGTGCGTCAGTGCGAGACGTTCCTAGACGACTACGACGCCTGGCTGATGCCGGTGATGCCGGATGCGGCCTTCGTCCGGCAGTCGCAGAAACTGCCGCTCCGCATCGACGGCGTAGACCATCCCTATTTCTTCGCCGGCACCGC
>JBILYJ010000311.1:0-6185 GCA_044377795.1 Reyranella sp.
CGCGCGTCTGGTAACAGACTGAATCGAGGGTCGCGGCGGCGATCTCGCCGGGGCCCGAATCGCGCGTGAGGCCGAGAATGGCGGCGCGCGCCTCCGGATCCCAGTGCGGCGCGCCCAGCCCGACGAAGGCCGGCACCATGTAGACGCCGTGGCCGTCTTTGGCCCCGGCGGCGACTTCCTCGACGTCGGAGGATTTCTCGATCAGCTTCAACCCGTCACGCAGCCACTGCACGGCGGCGCCGGCGATGAAGATGCTACCTTCCAGCGCATAGGTGCGCCGTCCCTCGAGCTGGTAGGCGATCGTCGTCAGCAGGCGATGACGCGAATGCACGGCGATGCTGCCGGTGTTGAGCAGCGCGAAGCAGCCCGTCCCGTAGGTCGCCTTCACCATGCCGGGTTTGATGCAGGCCTGGCCCACGGTAGCCGCCTGCTGGTCGCCCGCCATGCCGAGGATCGGGACCGGCATGCCAAGGATCTCGGCGTCGGTGACACCCAGCTCACCGGAACAGTCGACGACTTTGGGCAGCATCGACGCCGGCACTCCCAGGATCTTCATCAGCTCGGGGTCCCAGGTGCCGCTGCGGATGTCGAGCAACAGCGAGCGGCTGGCATTGGTGGCATCGCTCGCATGCACCATCCCGCCTGTCAGGCGCCACAGCAGGAAGCATTCGATCGTGCCGGCCGCGAGGGCGCCCTTCTCCGCCGCGGCGCGGGCGCCGGCGACGTTGTCGAGGATCCACGCGATCTTCGTCCCCGAGAAATACGGATCGAGCAGCAGGCCGGTGCGATCGGTGAAGAGCTTCTCGTGCCCGTCCTTCTTCAACGCAGCGCAGCGGTCGGCGGTGCGCCGGTCCTGCCAGACGATGGCGTTGTGGATCGGCTTGCCGGTGGCGCGATCCCACACGACCGTGGTCTCGCGCTGATTGGTGATGCCGATGCCGGCCAGATCCTTGGCATCAAGCTTCGCCTTGGCGAGCGCGCCGCGGCAGACCTCGACCGTCGCGGACCAGATCTCCTCGGGATCGTGCTCGACCCAGCCCGGCTTGGGAAAGATCTGAGGCAGTTCCTTCTGGGCCGAAGCGACCGGGCGGCCGCCAGCGTCGAAGACGATGGCGCGGGTGCTGGTCGTGCCCTGGTCTATGGCGAGAACGTGCTGGGCAGCCATGGCGCGACGGAAGCCTAGTGGGCGCGGTCGATGGCGAAGTCGACGGCCTCGAGCAGCGCGGCCTTGAGCGGTGAGCTCGGAAACAGGCCCAGCGCGTCGCGCGCCATGGCGCCGTAGTGCCGCGCGCGCTCCAGCGTATCGGCGAGTGCGCCGTGTCGTTCGATCAGGCTGTAAGCCTGTTCGAGATCACCCGGCCGCTGGTCGAGCTTCTCGATCGTGCGCTTCCAGAATTCCCGGTCGACGGCACCGCCGCGCAGGAAGGCGAGAATGACCGGCAGGGTGATCTTGCCCTCGCGGAAATCGTCGCCGACCGACTTGCCGAGCTTGGCCTCGCGGCCGGAGTAGTCGAGCGCATCGTCGACAAGCTGGAAGGCGATACCAAGATTCATGCCGAAGCTCTGCAGCGCCACGCGCTCCGGGCCGTTGCGGCCGGCCACCATGGCACCGACCTCGGCTGCCGCGGCGAACAGCTTGGCCGTCTTCGCCTTGATGATCTCGAGGTAGGTCGCCTCGGGTGTGCTGATGTCGCGCTGGCTGACCAGCTGCAGCACCTCGCCCTCGGCGATCGTCGAGGAGGCATTCGACAGCACGCCGAGAATGTCGAGCGAGCCGACCTCGACCATGAGCTCGAAGGCGCGCGTGAACAGGAAATCGCCGACCAGCACGGAAGCCTTGTCGCCATACACGGTGTTGGCGGTCGGCTTGCCGCGGCGCAGAGCGCTCACGTCGACCACATCGTCGTGCAGCAAGGTGGCGGAATGGATGAACTCGACGCAGGTCGCGAGCTTGATGTGGCGGTCGCTGCCCTCGCTGTAGCCGCACAGGCGCGCCGCCGCGACCGTGAGCAGCGGACGCATCCGCTTGCCGCCGGCGCCGACCAGATGGTTGGCGAGCTCGGGAATCAGCGCGACCGGCGAGCGCATGCGCGCCACGATCTCGCGATCGACACGAACCATGTCATCGGTGCAGAGCGCCAGGAGCGGTTCGAGGCTGGGCGACTTGCGCTTGCCTTCGAGAGAGACGACGGTTGCCATGATGGAGGCCAAACTCTCCGGTGAAGCCTGTTACTGCGAATCAAAGTCGTGAGAGATGAGTAGCACGGAATCCGCGCCGACCGAAAACGCTGTGATGGGCGGACGGGTGAAGCTCTTGCAGCCCCGACGCGGATATCGAATCGCGGTGGACGCGGTGCTGCTGGCCGCCGCCGCCGACGTAAAGCCTGGCGAGGGCGTGCTCGATCTCGGTGCGGGCGTGGGCGCCGTGGGTCTCTGCCTCGCCGCGCGCGTGCCGGGCTGCGACATCACCGGCATAGAGCTGCAACCGGTTCTGGCGGCACTGGCCGAGCGTAATGCCGTCCTGAATGATGCGGCAGACCGGGTACGAACGATGGTTCACGATCTGGCGCACCCCCTGCCGCCGGGCCTGGGTCGCTTCGACCATGTCGTGACCAATCCACCCTATCTTCCGGCAGCCGTCGCCGATCCTTCGCCGGATCGCAGCAAGGCGCTCGCCACGGTCGAATCGAGCGCAGATCTCGCACGGTGGCTAACCGTAGCGACCGAAGCGCTGAAACCTGCAGGGACTCTGCTCGTGATCCATCGCAGCGACCGCCTCGAAGAAATCGTCGACAGGCTGGCCCGTCTCGGCTGGGGCGACGTCAACGTAAAACGACTGCCGCCGGCCGCGCGCGTTCTCGTCCGCGCGCGCCGTGCGGATGTATTGCGCCGGCACGACGCCCCGCCCCTGGCCCTGCATCGACCCGACGGCGGCTATACCGACGAGGCCGAGGCCATCCTGCGCCACGGCCGGGCGCTTGCCTTCTAGAGGCATGCCCGCGACAGTGCCCGGCATGCTGAATTGGATCAGGGATCGTTTTCGCCGCGGGTCGGTCGTGCCCGTCGTCCGCTTCTCGGGCGTCATCGCGTCCGGCGGCCTGTTGGGCGGCCGCGGCCTGTCGATCGAAACGGTGGCGCCGCTGCTCAAGCGGGCCTTCGAGACGCGCGGGGCCAAGGCCGTCGCGCTGTCGCTCAACTCGCCCGGCGGCTCCCCGGTGCAATCCGCGCTGATCGCCCAGCGCATCAGGATGCATGCGGCCGAGAAGGGCCTGCCTGTCATCGCCTTCGTCGAAGACGTGGCCGCTTCGGGCGGCTACTGGCTGGCCTGCGCCGCCGACGAGATCATCGCCGATCCCAGCTCGATCGTCGGATCGATCGGGGTCATCAGCTCGGGCTTCGGCTTCCAGGATCTGATGGCGCGAATCGGCGTGGAACGCCGCGTCCATACCTCGGGCGAGAACAAGTCGATGCTCGATCCCTTTCGGCCCGAGCAAGCCGATGACGTCGTGCGCCTGAAGCGCCTGCAGGCCGAGATCCACGACGGCTTCAAGGACTGGATCCGCGAGCGGCGCGGCAAGCTGCTGAAGGGCGACGAGTCCATGCTGTTCACCGGCGAGTTCTGGACGGCCCGGCGCGGCATCGAATTCGGCCTGGTCGACGGGTTCGGCGAACTGCGCGCCACCCTGCAGGCCCGCTATGGCGAGAAGGTGCGCCTGCCCGTCATCGGCCCGCGTCGACGCCTGTTGTCGCGCTTCGGCCTGCAGACCGGCACCGGCGGCGGGATCGACATGATCGGCCCCGCCACCCTGGCCGCGCTCGAGGAGCGCGCACTCTGGCAGCGGTTCGGACTCTAGGAGAGGCTTGCGATGAACCTTCGGAACCCCATCACCCCCGACGATCTCGCCGCCGTGCGCCAGTGGTTCGACACGCTGTCGAAGCATTGCCGCGCCGTCGACTACGAAGGCGCACGGCCGATTTTCGCCGACGACATGATCGCCTTCGGCACCTTCACCGACTTCATGATCGGCCGCGAGCTGGCCGAGGAGAAGCAGTGGCGCAACGTCTGGGGCACGATCCGCGAGTTCCGCTACGACCTCTCGAAGATCGAGACCATCGTCTCGGCCGACCGGCTGACCGCCGTCGGCATGGGCGTGTGGCAGTCCTACGGTTTCCATCCCAACGGCGACCGCTTCGACCGGCCCGGCCGCACGACGGTCGTGCTGGGACGCAAGGCGCCGGGCGACCCGTTCGTCGCCACTCACACCCACATGTCGCTGTTCCGCGGCACGCCGGAGCGCTCCTACGGCAACTTCGCGAGAAGCGAAGTCGTCTGAGCTTCAGGCCGGATCGATCGCGCCCTTGCGCTCGACGATCATGCGGTACTGGTCGGGCTGGCGATGGACGGCGAAGTTGAAGGTCGTCGTCTTGTAGCTCTTCCCGGCGTCGAGATCGCAGCGATGGACGATCAGCTCGTCGCCGTCGCCGCCCGCCCGCGCGACGACCTTGCCCGAGGGGGCCACGATCATGCTGTCGGCCAGCGACGGCACGCCCTCCTCGGTACCGCCCTTGGCGACGCCGACCACCCAGGTACCGTTCTGATAAGCGCCGGCCTGCATGGAGAGCTGGTTGTGGAACCAGGAATGCTCGTCATGATCGGGCGACGGCGCGTTGTGCAGCGGTGTGTTGTAGCCCAGCAGCACCATCTCGACGTTCTGCAGGCCCATCACGCGATAGGTCTCGGGCCAGCGGCGATCGTTGCAGATGCACATGCCGATGTTGCCGCCAAATGCCCTGACGACCGGGAAGCCGAGATTGCCAACCTCGAAGTAGCGCTTCTCAAGATGCTGGAACGGCCTCTCCGGCTCATGCCCGGCATGACCCGGCAGATGGACCTTGCGGTACTTGCCGACGATGCGGCCGTCGCGCTCGACCAGGATGGACGTGTTGAAGCGCCGGATGCGGCCGTCCTCGTTGGCCAGCTCCGCGTAGCCTAGACAAAAGCCCATCTCGAGCCGCTTCGCCTCGGTGAACAGCGCCGCCGTCTCGTTGGACGGCATCTCCTGCTCGAAGAAGGAATCGACCTCGGCCTGGTCCTGGATCCACCAGCGCGGAAAGAAGGTCGTGAGCGTGAGCTCGGGGAACACCACGAGCTCGCAGCCCATGCGCCTGGCTTCGCGCAGATGGGCAATCAGCCGCTCGACCACGTCGCGGCGGGAATGGCTGCGCTGGATGGGACCCATCTGCGCCGCACCGACAGTCAGAAAACGCGTCATCTTCACCTCTCGCTGCCGAGTATAGCGCTTAAGGCCCGGTGCGCTTCACGTCGTTGGTGAACTCTGCCGAGCAAAAACTCCCGCCCTGGAAGAGATCGCCGACCGGATCTGGTCCGATCTTTGCCTGTTCGGCCTCGGCATGCGCGCGATGATCCTCTGACTTGTCCTGCGGACGATAGCCCAGCCGGTGTGCCCGCGAATTGTCCCACCAGCCCGCCGCATTGTCCGAAGCCCCGTAGAAGATCTCGTACCGAAGATCGGGATGGTCGAGACCAATCTGGAAGAGCTGCACGAGATCGCGCGGCGAGATCCAGATGGACAGACGCCGCACGTCGAGCGGCAGCGGACCGACATTGCCGATGCGGAGACAGGTCACCGCGATGCCGTGCTTGTCCGAATAGAGCGCCCCCAGGGCTTCGCCGAACACCTTGCTGACGCCGTAACGGCTGTCGGGACGCACGGTGACATCGGTGCCGATGCGCTTCCTGCGCGGATAGAAGCCGATCGCATGGTTGGACGAGGCAAAGATCACGCGCTTCACGCCCGCCTCGCGCGCCGCTTCGAAGACGTTGTAGCAGCCGATGATGTTGGCCTGCAGGATCTGGTCCCACGCGCCCTCGACCGAATGGCCACCGAGATGGATGACGCTGTCGGCACCCTCGAGCGCAGCCGCGACCTGGTCGGGCCGGGTGAGATCGGCCGCGACGAAGGTCTCGCCCGCCTGCAGATCCCCGGGCTCGACCCGGTCGCTCAGCACCAGCCCCGGATAGAGCCTCGCCAGCAGCGGCCGCGTCATGGTGCCGATGCCGCCGGCAGCGCCGGTCAAGACGATGCGGCGCGGGTCCTTAGCGTCGGCCATTCCTGTTTCCTCCTGCCAGAGTCCGATAGCGGTCGAGCGAGCGCGTGAGATGA
>JBILYJ010000312.1:0-6167 GCA_044377795.1 Reyranella sp.
GACATCGACGGGCGTGACCGCGAAGCCCCTCTGCCGATAAATCCCTCCGCGTGATCGCCAACGACATCTCGACCTCCTAAACGACGCTGTCGCTTCAAAGAATCGAGCCCCGACCTCTAGCGCAAATCACATAAGAGTCATCGGTTCAGACGGTTGGTATCAGACTACCTGTGACCGCCTTCAGCCACATGCCGGAGTCGAGTTCGCTGCGGAAAGCCTCGGGAATCGCCAGCGGCCCCGGCAGCATCATCGGATTGACGAGGCCGAATGTCGGCACCGCCTGCCAGATCAGCAGGAAGGCGAGCAGGCCCGCGGCACCCAGCCCGATCGAGCCGAGAGCGCTCAGGCGAGCGCGGCTCGGCGCGGACGAAGCCGGTACGTCGGCGGTTTGAGTGACGGCCATAGGCCTATCCTAGCAAGCGGTCAGCCCGGCCGCCGCGCCTTCTCGAAGAAGCGCACGTCGAACAGGTCGTCGAGCGGCGCGGCTTCCTTGAGCGAGCCCAGCTTCACCTGATAGGCCTCCATCGCCTTCGACGGGGCGATGACCTCGCGCGGATCGATCACGAACTTCGTGGCCGGCGACTTCAGCGCCGTCTTGATGATTTCGATGTCGACGATGCCCTTGGCGAGGTTCGCGGCAACGGCCGGCGCGGCCTTGTCGGGATCGCGCGTCAGCAGATCGCCGGCCCGCACCAGCCCGTCGACCAGCGCCTGCACCGCCGCCGGATGCTTGGCGATGAAAGCGCCCGAGACGCCCACGACGGTTCCGGGCTGGCCGGGGAACAACTTGTCGCCGACCTCGACCAGCTTGATGCCGGGATTGGCCTTCTGGAGGATCGAGAGGGCGGGCTCGCGCACGGTCGCGCCCTCGACCGCGTCGGCCAGCACGGCCTGCTGCGTGGCGTCGATGCCCATGGCCACGATCTCGACGTCGTCGCGACTGGCCTTGATGACTTCCCACAGCCAGTATTGCAGCGTCGTATTGGGCACCGAGCCGGCAGGCTGCGTGGCAAGGCGGGCGGGCTTGCCCGAGGCCGCGCGATAGCGCTTGAAGGCTTCGGCCGGCGCGACGCCCGGCGCGAAATGCGTAGCGAGCCGCGGCACCGCCACGAAGACGTTCTCGCCGCTGGCCGTTGCCGCCACCACCTTGACGTCGATGCCGCGCGAACGCGCGACGCCCAGCGGCGCGATGCCCGCGACATAGACGTCGAGCGTACCGGAGGCCAGTGCCTGGATGGCGTGCGGTCCCGACTGGAAGGTCGTCAGGGTCAGATCGAGGCCGGCCTGTTTGGCCCATCCTTCATGGTCGACCACGAAGAGGGGTGCCGCGCCGATCACGGGGATATTGCCGACACGAACGGGGACACGGGCGCCCTGTGCAAGGGCTGGGGAGGCCAGCAGCGACGCGCCGCCTGCCAGGAAGGCACGACGCTGGAACGATGACGAGGTCATGGAAACTCTCTGCAAACGGGCACGCGGCTGCGTGCAGCGCGACTGAGATAGAAAATTCGTTCGCGTGAGACAATCGGTCCTGCGCAAATCGATGAGAAGTGGTCGCGTTCCTCAAGTGGTGTGGAAGGATCTTCTCCGAACGCCCCGCCGACTGCTGAGTATCAGTAGATCGACGGCTCGGCCACCGGCGCGCCGAAGCCGGTTTCGAGGAAATCGAAGTCGCAGCCCTCGTTGGCCTGCTTGATGTGCTTCGTGAACATCCAGCCATAGCCGCGCTCGTACCGGGGCTCGGGCTTCTTCCAGGTCGCTTTGCGCTTCGCGAGTTCCTCGTCCGACACGTTCATGTCGATCGTGCGCTTGTCGACGTCGAGCGAGATCATGTCGCCGGTCTTCACCAGCGCGAGCGGTCCGCCGATATAGGATTCCGGCGAGACGTGCAGGATACAGGCGCCGTAGCTGGTGCCGCTCATGCGGCTGTCGGAGATCCGCACCATGTCGCGCACGCCCTGCTTCACCAGCTTGGTGGGGATCGGCAGCATGCCCCACTCCGGCATGCCCGGCCCGCCCTGCGGCCCCGCATTGCGCAGGATCAGCACCGTGTCCTCGGTGACGTCGAGATCCTCGCGGTCTATCGCAGCCTTCATCGACGGATAGTCGTCGAACACCAGCGCCGGGCCGGTGTGCTTCAGGAACTTCGGCGCGCAGGCGCTGGGCTTGATGACGCAGCCGTCGGGCGCGAGATTGCCCTTGAGCACGGCCAGCGCGCCTTCCTTGTAGATCGGGTTGGCGACGGAGCGGATCACGTCGTCGTTGTAGATCTCCGCGCCCTTCACGTTCTCGCCCAGCGTCTTTCCCGTCACGGTGAGCGCATCGAGATGCAGGTGATCGCGGATCTGCTCGATCAGGCCGGGCAGGCCGCCGGCATAGAAGAAATCCTCCATCAGGTATTTGTCGCCGCTCGGACGGATGTTGGCGATCACCGGCACCGTACGGCTGGCGCGCTCGAAATCGTCTAGGCCGATCTTCTGGCCGGCGCGCCGCGCCAGCGCGATCAGGTGGATGATGGCGTTGGTCGAGCAGCCGACCGCCATCGCCACGGTGATGGCGTTCAGGAACGCCTCGTGCGTCAGTATCCTGTTCGGCGTCAGGTCTTCCCAGACCATGTCGACGATGCGCCGGCCGCATTCGGAGGACATGCGGATGTGGTTGGCGTCCGCGGCGGGGATCGACGAGGCGCCGGGCAGCGACATGCCGAGCGTCTCGGCCATCGCCATCATCGTTGCCGCCGTGCCCATGGTCATGCAGGTGCCATAGCTGCGCGCGATGCCGGCCTCGACGTCGACCCAGTCGGAGTCGGAAATCTTGCCGGCCCGGCGCTCGTCCCAGTACTTCCAGGCATCGGAGCCCGAGCCCAAAGTCTTGCCCTTCCAGTTGCCGCGCAGCATGGGCCCGGCCGGCAGGTAGATCGTCGGGAGGCCCATGCTGATCGCGCCCAGCAAAAGCGCCGGCGTGGTCTTGTCGCAACCGCCCATCAGCACGACGCCATCGACCGGATGGCCGCGCAGCAGTTCTTCCGCGTCCATCGCCAGCAGGTTGCGGTAGAGCATGGTCGTGGGCTTCAGCAGGCTTTCCGACAGCGACAGCGCCGGCAGTTCGATGGGAAACCCGCCGGCCTGCAGCACGCCGCGCTTCACGTCGTCGACCCTGGTCTTGAAGTGCATGTGGCAGGGCTGGGCGTCGGACCAGGTGTTGAGGATAGCGATCACCGGCTTGCCGGCCCATTCCTCGGGTGCGTAGCCCATCTGCATCGCCCGCGAGCGATGGCCGAAGGCGCGCAGATCGTCGGGCGCGAACCAGCGCGCGCTGCGCAACTGGTCGGGCGTCTTGTTCTTCTGCTTGCTGTCCGGCATGGCTTTTTCCTCCGCGCCGGACGCGACCACAGTCAGGGGATCACGGTCAAGCCGCGACGCCGCACGGCAGAAGGGGCTTGCTCATATAGACCGTGACGCCGAGCGCCGAGGTCTCCTCGCGATCGATGCGGTAGCCGAAGGCGAGATAAAGCCGGACGTTCGCCTCGAACATCCTGTTCGTATAGAGCCGCACCTCGCCATGGCCGAGGTCGAGCGCCAGGCGCTCGGCATGCGTGAGCAGATATCTGCCCAGGCCACGCCCCTGGAAGGCAGGCGCGACGGCCACGTTCTCGATCACCAGATGGTCGCCCTTGTCGATCGTCTGGATGAGCGCGGCGAGGCCGCCATCGAGAAACGCCAGGTCGATACGGTGCAGGCGCACCGCCTCGTCATAGTCGGCGCGCATCGGCAGCGGTTCGCGGCCGATGACGGGCACCCACTTGGCATAGGCTTCGCGCGTGAGCACACGCACGGCGGCGACATCGTCCGCCACCGCGCGCCGCAGCGCCGGCGTCTCGTCCATGACGAAAGTCTCAGCCGAGCTTGAGGCCCGTCGTCTCGTCGACGCCGGTCTTGAGGTTGATGCACTGCACCGCCGCGCCCGACGCGCCCTTGCCCAAGTTGTCGAGCGAGGCCACGGCCAGCACGTTGCCGTCGGCATCGTTGCCGTAGACCGCGAGTTCCATCGTGTTGGTGTCGACCAGCCGGTCGGCCCGCAGGAACCGGTCGCGCTCCAGCCACGCCCGGTCGGCGAGCGGTCGCACCGGCACGAAGGTCTCGCCGGCATAGTAGTCGCTCAGCACCTGATGCACGTCCTTGGCCGTCACCTGCTTCGTCGTGATGTCGCGCGTGATCGGCACGGTGATCAGCATGCCCTGGGCATAGTGGCCGACCGACGGCACGAAGAGCGGCGCGTGCGAGAGGCCGGAGTATTTCTGCATCTCCGGCACGTGCTTGTGCGTGAGCTCGAGCCCGTAGAGGCCGAACGGCTCGACGCCGGGCTGCTCATGGACGGCGATCAGCTCCTTGCCGCCCCCGGTGTAGCCCGACACGCCGAACACCGCGGGCGTGGAGTCGGCGCGGACGATCCCGGCATCGACCAGCGGCCGCAGTAGCGCAATGGCGCCGGTCGGATAGCAGCCCGGATTGCTGATGCGGTTGGAGGCGAGCAGCTTCTTGCGCTGGTCCTTGGCCAGCTCCGGGAAACCGTAGGTCCAGCCGTCGGCAACGCGATGCGCCGTCGAGGCGTCGATCACGACCGTGTCGCTGTCACCCATCGCCGCGACAAGTTCCTTTGCCGCCGCATCGGGCAGGCAGAGCACGGTGATGTCGGAGGCCTTGGCGATCTCGGCGCGCTTGCCTAAGTCCTTGCGGTCGGCCATCGGCAGTTCGAGCAGCTCGATGTCGGCCCGGTCCTTGAGCCGGTCGAGGATCTGCAGGCCGGTGGTGCCGTGCTGGCCGTCGATGAAAATCTTGGTCTTGTTGCTGGTCATGGTCTTCTCTCTCGATGCAGGGCCTTGAAGGGAGGGCCGACTGGAGGGGGAAGGAATGGGAAGCCGCTTCGTCTCTCCAGCGGCTTCACGATACGGCGCGTTTGTTACTGTTGCGCGCGCGCGTTCTCTTACCGCTTTTGTGAGCGGCGACGTCGCGACCGGAGGAGGGCGGGCGAAATCATGCTGCGGCCGATATTTCATCGGGGCTCCCCCCTGTCAAGATGCCGCCGACACGCTAGGTTCGATTATTCCCTGTTCTGGAGACAAGCCATGAGCCAGTCGCCCGCCGCTTCCACCCATCCCGAAGGCCTCTCGATGCTGGAGAGGCGCACGATCGAGGCCGAGATCCTGAAAGAGGTCTACGAGACCCTTAAGGCCAGCCACGGCATCGAGGTCGCCAAGAAGACGATCGAGGAATCGGTGCGCCGCTCGGCCATCGAGCAGGCCCGCCAGTTCGCCGCCTCGGTGCCCGGAGGCACCTCGCTCAAGTCGTTCCAGGACATCCAGCATCTCTGGACCAAGGGCGGGTCGCTGGAGATCGACGTCAAGGAACAGACCGCCGACACCTTCAGCTTCAACGTCGTGCGCTGCCAGTATGCCGAGACCTACAAGGCGATGGGGCTGGGCGAGATCGGCGCCCTGCTCTCCTGCAACCGCGACGGCGCCTTCTGCGAAGGCTACGACCCCAAGCTCAAGCTCGAACGCACGCAGACGATCATGCAGGGCGCCAGCCACTGCAATTTCAAATACACGTACGAGAGTTAGAGCCCTCTAGGCTCAAGCGTCCACCACCACTACCTCATCCTGAGGAGCGGCCGCTGGCCGCGTCTCGAAGGATGGGCAACAGGCATGGTGCTCGTGCCCATGCTTCGAGACGGCTGCTGCGCAGCCTCCTCAGCATGAGGTCTGGTTTGGTTTGACGTAATTCGAGCCCGAAGAGCTAGTTCAAAAACTCCGCCACCACGATGTGGCCGTCCTTCGCCGGCCAGGTCCGGGTCGGGATGGTTTCGTTGTTGAACACGGCCGTCACGGTCCGCGTCGGCGCCGCATCGAAGGCCAGCCGTCCCATGGACACGCCGGGCACGCCGTCGTTGATGCCGGGCGGCACCTTGCCGTCGAGCGAGAACTTGTCGCGGCCGACGCCGAAATAGCCGCGCGGCCGGCTCATGAGGGTGACCGCCCCGGCGCCCTCGTCGGCCTTGGCGAAGGGCTGCGGCCTGAGATGCACGACGTCGGTCGAGCGCAGGAACGGCGAGCGGTAGGTGTGCGTCGTCGGAAGTCCCGGCACACGCAGCACGAACTCGTAATGGGC
>JBILYJ010000313.1:0-6159 GCA_044377795.1 Reyranella sp.
GATCCGCCGGCCCAGGGAAAGACCGAGCGCGAACGCGCCATCGCCGTCGACCGCGCGACCGAATTCCGGGTGCTGCGCGCGGCCCATGCGGCCGGGGTTCTCGCGCCCGAGCCGTTGTTCGAACTCACCCCGCAGGACGGGCTGGGCGACGCCTATGTGATGCGCCGGGTCGGCGGCATCGCGATTGCCCGCAAGCTCCTGCGCGATCCGCCCTACGAGGCGGCGCGCGGCAGGATCGCGGGCCAGCTCGGCGAGATCCTGGCCCGCATCCATGCGACCGATCCCGCCACCCTGCCGCCCCTCGTGCAGCGCGAAGCGGCCGACCATATCGCCGAGCTTCGCCGCTCGCTCGATGCGCTGGGTCAGCCGCAGCCGGTCTTCGAACTGGCCCTCTCCTGGCTCGACCGGCGCAAGCCCGCGCCGCTCGCCCGGCCGGTGCTGGTCCATGGCGACTATCGCACCGGCAATTATCTGGTCGACGAGACGGGCGTGACGACGATCCTCGACTGGGAACTCGCCCATCTCGGCGACCCGGTGGAGGACCTGGGCTGGCTGTGCGTGAAGAGCTGGCGCTTCGGCGCGATCGACAGGCCGGCCGGCGGCTTCGGCAGCCGCGAGGAACTGTGGGCCGCCTACGAGCGGGCCGGCGGCAGCACGGTCGATCCGGTCCGTGCCCACTGGTGGGAAGTCTTCGGCACCGTCCATTGGGGCATCATCTGTCTCAACCAGGCCTGGAAGCATCTCTCGGGATCGATCAGGTCGATGGAGCATGCCTCGATCGGCCGGCGCGCCGTCGAGACCGAAGTCGACCTGTTGCAACTGCTGAAACAGGGAGCCTGACCGTGGCCCAGGACCGTCCCACCTCCGCCGAACTTTTAGCCGCCATCGCCGACTTCCTGCGCGAGGAGGCGACCCCCGCCCTCGACCGCACCGAGCCGCGGCTCGGCTTCCAGATGCGGGTCGCGGTGAACTCCCTCGCCATCCTCGAACGCGAGGTGCGTCTCGGACCGGCCGCCGATGCACGCGAGCACGAGCGTCTGGTCGGACTGCTGGGCCGCGAAGCTCCGCTCGAAGAATTGAACCGCGAACTGGCGCGCCAGCTGCGCACCGGCGAGCGCGACGAGAGCGACGCCGCCCTGATGACCCATCTCGAAGCCACCGTCGCCGACAAGATCGCCATCGCCAATCCGAAGTGGCGGTGATGCTTCGGCGCCCGCCGAACCATTGACCGTGGCGAGCGCGGACGGCCGGGCCTAGAGTTTGGGCATGACCACCGTGAACGCTCTCTCCGAAATCGCCGCCCTGATGGGCGATCCGGCGCGCGCCTCGATGCTGTCGTTGCTGATGGACGGTCGCGCGCACACCGCGTCGGACCTCGCGCACAATGCCGGTATCACCGCGCAGACGGCGAGCGGTCATCTCGCACGCATGGTCGAAGCCGACCTGCTGGCCGCCCGCGCCCAGGGCCGCAACCGCTTCTATCGCCTGGCCTCGCCCGAAGTGGCGCACGCCATCGAATCGCTGATGGCGCTGGCCGGCACGCGGGCGACTCCAGCGTCGAAGAGCGCGGCGTGGCGGCGCGACCCGGATCTCCGCTTCTGCCGCACCTGCTACGATCATCTCGCCGGCCAGGTCGGCATCGCCGTCACCGATTCGCTCACCCGCCAGGGCCATCTCGAACCCAAGGGCCCGCGCGACTGGCAGCTCACACCGTCGGGCGAATTGTTCTGCGGCAAACTCGGCGTCGATCTCGGCGCGGCCCGCCAGGCCAGCACGCGCCACTTCGCGCGCCAGTGCCTCGACTGGAGCGAACGCCGGCCGCACATCTCGGGCGCCCTGGGCGCCGCCATCGCCGACACCTTCTTCCGACGCGGCTGGGCCGAGCGGCTGCGCCGCAGCCGCACCGTGCGCCTCACGGATTCAGGCCGCCGTGCGCTGGGCAGCCATTTCGGCACGACGGTTTAGCCGAGCAAAGCCCGTCGTCCTGAGCAGAGCGCCCCCTCGGAAGACCTCGGGGCAGGCTCCGTCACGCAGTCGAAGGACGACGGGCTTCTTTGTGACGGCTTCAAAGTTATGTCACCAGCCCTGGAAGCGCGGCCAGGTCGTCGCGTCGCCGGCCGGCGTCACGGCGAGATAGGACGGATACTGCGCGCCGGTGGCGCAGGCGTGGTTGGGCAGGATGCGCAGCCGCGCGCCGATCGGGAAGCGCTTGACCAGGCCCGCATCGGCAGAGCCGTCGCGGCGCGCGACGATGCCATGTTCCTGATTGGCGCCCGAAACGATCAGCCCGTCGATCAGTTTGCCATCGACATCGCACACGGCGCCGTAGCCATAGTCGATCTTCTGGCGCTGGGTGCCGCGGTCGCGGCTCATCGCCATCCAGCCGGCATCGACGATCACCCAGCCCTTCTCGGGCTGATGGCCGATCACCGTCGTCAGCACCGAGAGCGCGACGTTCTCGGGCTTGCAGACGCCGACATTGGACATCACGAGATCGAAGAAGACATAGACGCCGGCCCGCACCTCGGTGACGCCTTCGAGATGCTGCGCGGCAATCGCGGTCGGCGTCGAGCCGATGCTGACCTCGGGGCAGGCGATGCCGGCGGCACGCAGACGCTCGGCAGCGCGCACGCACAGCGCCCGCTCCTGCTCGGCCAGCGCCTGCAGCGCCTCAGGCGTGTCGAGGTCGTAGGAGCTGCCGGCATGGGTCAGCACGCCCTTCACCGTGGCGCCGCCCGCCTGCAGCACCTGGCCGATCGCGATCAGCTCCGACGCCTCGGGCTGGACGCCCGAGCGATGGCCGTCGGAATCGATCTCGATCATGACCTCGAAGGTCTGGTTCGCTTCCCTGCCCTTCGCCACGACGGCCTCGGCCGCCGCTACCGAATCGACCAGCAAGGTCAGCGCGCAGCCCTTACGGATGAGGGCCAGCGCCCGGTCGAGCTTGTCCGGCACGATGCAGACCGCATAGAGCACGTCGCTGAAGCCCGCGGCGAAGAACTGCTCGGCCTCCTTCAGGGTGGAGACCGTGATACCCACGGCGCCCGCGTCCTGCTGGGCGCGCGCGACCTCGATGCACTTCGAGGTCTTCACATGCGGCCGCAGGCGCACACCGAGCGACGAGAGATGGCCCTGCAGGCGCGCGATGTTGCCCGCCATGCGAGCCTCGTCGATCACGGCGGCGGGAGTTTCGATTTCCATGAGGTTCATGACGGTACTTGGGTTTCGGCGAGCAGCTTCGTGTAACCGGTGCCGTCGCCCGACGAGATCTTGGCGATCGACGAGGCGCGCAGGATCTTCTGGTCGCCCACCGTCAGGTAAATGTTGGTGAAGAGCAGGGTGCGCGTCTGGCGGATCAGCTCGGCGCGACCCTCGACCCAGTCGCCGACCCGTGCGGGCGCCACGAAGTCGAAGGTCATGCTGACGGTCGGCAGGAACTTGCGCAGGCCGGCGAGATAACCGCCGCCCATCGTGCCGACGAGGTCGGCGACGGTCATCATCATGCCGCCATGCAGTCCGCCCGCCGGGTTGCACATGTTCTGCTGCACGCGGATCGCCAGCACGAACTCGTCACGCGTGCCCCTCTCGCCGCGCTTGGCGTACATGTTGCCGACATGGGTGTTGAAGGTGGGCTCGGGCCGGCCGCGGACAAAATCGACGAGCTTGAAACCTTCGGGCGGATCGTCGGGTATTTCGTAGGAAGACACTCTAGCTCCGGACTCTCAGGGGGCGTCCCGGCCGCAGCAGCGCGAAGTCGCCCAGCCCGGCCAGCACATCGTGGCGCGGACCATAGAGACGGCCCCTCACCTGCGCCACATGCTCGTCGTGGCCGAGCAGCTCGCCCGTGGCCTCCAGCCAGTCGCCGACCCGCGCCGGTGTCAGATAGTCGAGGGTCAGCTTGAGCGTGACGCAGCGCCGGTCGATGGCGCGGTAGACCACGGAGCCCAGCGCGGCATCGATGAAGGCCGCCAGCATGCCGCCATGCACGATGCCGAGCGCATTGGCATGTTGCGGGCCGGGCCTGAAGCCCCGCCAGACCTTGTGCCCCTCGACCTTCTCGAACCACGGCCCGTTGGCCGCGGTGAATCCGGTCGCCTCAGTGAGTTCTCGAAAGCCTGCTGGAATGTCCACGTGCCATCTTAGGCAATCCCGGTCAGCAGCACCAAGCCATAGCCGACATAGTAGAGACCCAGCACGGTGATGAGGCGTCCCGCCCAGGTGCGGAACTGGGCATCCGACAGGCGTTCGAGGATCTGCTTGCCGAGCGACGTGCCGAGCATCGAGGCGCCCACCGCCATGACGAGCACCCAGGGCTCGACGGAACCGGCCTGCTCGATGAGGGCGCCGAAATAGAGGAGCTTGGAGCCGTGGCCGAACACCTGGCACGACGCCTTGGTCGCCACGATCTGCTGCCGGTTCATGGGCGAGCGCAGGAACAGCTGGTCGACCAGCGGGCCGGTGACGCCCGTCAGCAGCATCAGCGCCATGCAGGCGACGCCCCCACCCAGCGCCTGGACCGGCCCCAGCGTCGCGGGCATCCACCGCGTCGGCACGATCCGCAGCACGAAGGGCGAGAGGCCGAGCATCAGCAGCGCGACGGCCTTGTCCGGCACGTAGAGGGTCAGCGACCACAGCCCGACCGCGATGAAGCATCCCATGACGTAGAAGGCGGTGATGCGCCACTGGATGTGCCGCCGCCATAGCAGCGCGCGCCACCCGTTCGATGCCATCTGCGTCACCGCATGCAGTACCATGGCCATGGGCAGCGGCAGCAGGAACAGCAGCACGCCGATCAGCACCATGCCGCCCGCCATCCCGAAGATGCCGGACAGGAAGGCGGTGAACACCATCAGGACGCCCAGCCCCAGGGCCATCGATATCGCCATCTCAAACCCTCGCCGATCCGGGCACATCCTCATGCTGAGGAGCCGCGCAGCGGCGTCTCGAAGCATGGGCACCCACCGGAGCCGTTGCCCACCCTTCGAAACGCGCGCCTTGCGCGCTCCTCAGGGTAAGGTCGCAGGGTTGTCTAAGGCCAGCTTAGATGGTGTTCAAATATATGGTAAGTGCTCTTCCAATACTTTTTGAATATGCCAATGGAACTGCGACACCTCCGCTACTTCGTCGCCGTCGCGCATGAAGGCCATGTGACCCGCGCGGCCGGGAAGCTGCACATGCAGCAGCCGCCGCTCAGCCAGCAGATCCGCGCGCTCGAGCGCGAGATCGGCGCGGCCCTGCTGCTGCGTCATCCGCGCGGCGTCAGCCTGACCGATGCCGGCCGCTCCTTCCTGGCCGATGCCGAGGCGATCCTGGCCGCGGTCGAACGCGCGACGGTGAAAGCGCGCCGCACCGCGCGCGGCGAGACCGGCCGTATCGCCGTGGGCTTCACCACCTCCGCGCCGTTCCACCCGCTGGTGGCCCGCGCCATCCGCGAGTTCCGCCGCGAGCGGCCGGACATCTCCTTCGTGCTGGAGGAGAACAGTTCGGGCGACCTGCTGGCCGCGCTGCGCGACGAGCGGCTGGACATCGCCTTCATCCGCTCCGGCCTCGTCGAGCCGCAGGGGCTCCAGCTGTACGAGCTGCTGCACGAGGAGATGTCGGCTGCCCTGCCGTCGCGCCACCGGCTCGCCCGCCGGCCGAAGCTCACGCTGAAGGATCTCGCGACCGAGGATTTCATCCTCTATCGCCGGGCCGACGGGCGTGGCCTCTACGACGTCATCATCGCGGCCTGCAGCGCCGCGGGCTTCAGCCCCCATGTCAGCCAGGAAGCGCCGCGCATCGTGTCGACCCTCAACCTCGTGGCGGCGGGACTGGGCATCACCATCGTGCCGGCGTCGCTCAGCCGGCTGCCGCTGGAGGGTGTAACCTATCGGCCCCTCACCGGACGGCCCGCGATCAAGGTGCCGCTCAACCTCGCCTGCCGCCGCGACGATCCCTCGGCCGCGACGCGGGCCTTCATTGAACAAGTGCGCCGCCTCGCATGAAACCAGTCAAGACCATCGGCCACTCGAACCATTCGATCGAACGCTTCGTGTCGCTCCTGAAGGCGGGCGGCGTCGAACGGCTGGTCGACGTACGCTCCACGCCCTGGTCGCGCCGCCATCCGCAGTTCGGCCAGAAGGACCTCGCCCGGTCGCTGGCCGAGGCCGGCATCGCCTA
>JBILYJ010000315.1:0-6153 GCA_044377795.1 Reyranella sp.
GGGCTCGAACGCCACGCCGCCGCCTACGAGGTCGACGAGATCATGGCGGTGACGATCTGCTACGACTTCGAGAAGCGGAAGCGGTCGTATGAGTTGCTGGCCGAAGAGTTCGGGCTTCCTTCAAGCTCCTCTTCCCCGATAGGGGGAGAGGCTGGGTGAGGGGGCGACGCACCCCCTGTAACCCCCTCACCTAACCTCTCCCCCTATCGGTGGAGAGGAATATGAATCTAGAGCCCCGCCAGCGGGAAGCCCTTGCCCTTGCCGTTCTGCGGCCGGCGCTTCTCGATCATCGCGCGGGCCTCGCTCACGCGGCCGGCCTTCACCATCGCCGAGGTCACGATGTACTCGAGCAGGTCGCGTTGCGCGCGGCTGCCGCCCAGGCGCTCGTGCGTGGCGAGCAGGGGCTCGATCTCGCTGATCGCGCGCGTCCAGTCGCCCTGCGCATAGGCCTCGAAGCTGCGCGCCATCGGCGGCAGCATGTCGGCCGTGGCGCCACGCGGGCTCTCGATGAACTTGGCGAGCGTCGCGCCGTCACCGGCCATCGCGTAGGCCAGCACCGTGTGCATGTCGACGAAGCCGAGGCCGGGCCGGCCGAACCACTTGGTGGCGTAGTCGGCGACTTCGCGCCAGCGCCCGGCCTGCCGCGGTTCGCCCGCCATCTCCGCGCGCGCGAGGAACGCCGGGCAGTCGGTCGCGACGTTGACCTGCGGTCCCCAGGCGACGGCGGGACTGAGCGCCTCGTCATAGATGCGCCAGGCATCTGCCGTGCGGCCGGTTTCCATCGACCACAGCGCAAGGTGCCAGTTGTTGTGAACGTGCATCAGGCCTTCGCGCGAATAGTCCTTCATCCATTCCCGCAGGAAGGCGAGCCCCGCCTCGCGCTCGCCCAGCTCGTAGAACAGGTGCCCGCGGATGTGCGCGGCGTGGGCGCTCTTGGGAAAGGCTTCGAGGGCCGCATCGATGTTGCGCTGGCCCTCGTCGAGCTTCTGCAGCTCGATCTGCGCGAAGGCGAGCTGCGTGCGGTACCACCAGTCGTCGCCATAGTGCTTCTCGAACGGTTCGAGCAGCGCCAGCTGGTCGACTTCGCGGCCGGTCTTGCCGGAGAAGCCGATCAGGCCGAACACGCTGGTCGCGGGCGCGAGCGCCATGGCGTCGCGCGGCCATTCCTTCATGTGTTCGCGAATCGCCTCGAGGGCGGCGGCGCCCTGGCCGGTCAGGATCTTCTCGAAGATGGCGATCTGGCTCTGCTCGCGCGGGGATGCGCTGGCGGCCAGCTCCTTTGCGCGCGCCAGTGGCTCCTTGGCCTCATGGCCGCGGCCCAGCAACTGCTTGGCGCGGGCCAGCGAGATGTGGCCCAGAGCGAAGTTCTCGTCGGCTTCGACGGATTTCTGGAAGGCCGTGTCCATGCCGGGCGTCGCGGCCATCAGGCTCTCGACGCCTGCGAGATAGGCGTCGCGCGCCGCGACCGATTGCGTGCCGAGTTCGTTGCCGTAGCGATCCTGCAGGCTGCTCATGACTTCTCCTTGCCCGCCGTGGGATCCCACATCGGCGCTGCCATTGTTTCGCTGAAATTCTTGAACATCAAGTTGAATGAGATGCTGATGCGGTCGCTCTCCCCGTCATTGGCCGGCACCGTGTGCTTCAGCCAGGAGGGGAAGATCACCATGCGGCCTTCCTTGCTCGGCGCATTGGCGCCGTTGGCGGTGAGGCGCGTGTACTGGCGCGGCTTGGGCATGATCATCGAGGCCTGGCCGCGGGGATCCTGGAACAGGATCTGCGAACCGCCGGCCGGGATCGAGACGTAGTAGACGCCGCTGAGGTAATTGTTCGGATGGTGATGCATCGGATGGTAGGCGCCGGGCGGATTGACGTTCGCCCAGCAGCCGGTGATCCCTATCGGATACTGGTCGACCTGCAGGAAGCGGGTGACGCCTCGGGCGGCCGTCTCGACCAATTTCGCGAACTCCGCGAAGGCCGGGCGCGTGTGGAGGTCCTGCGGTGTCTGCCAGTTGCTGCCGGCCGGCACCTTCGGTCGCGGCGCGATCAACCGCTCGATCTCGGCCTTGAGTTTCGCATTGAGGCTCGCCGCCGCGGCCGGCTGGAGGTCCACGATCCACAAAGGGGTCGGGAAGATCTCCTGCACTTCCTGCTTCTCGATCATGGCTGAAAGTATATCCCGCGATTGCCCGATTGTCCGTTAGATGGTCCAATCCGTCGCATAAGCAATGTCAGGGAGGAGAACCCGGTGGCCGTGTCGATCCATGCCGTGACGCCCGACTTCGTCGCCGAAGTCGGCGATGTCGCCCTGAACAGGGTCTCGTCCGAGGACCTCGCCGCGATCCGCGAGGCTTTCACCAAGTATGCGGTCCTGGTTTTTCCCGACCAGGAGTTCGACGACGAGAGCCAGCTCGCCTTCGCGCGCCATTTCGGCCCGCTCGAGACGACCGTCTTCATGGCTCGCAAGGGACATAACCTGCGGCTGCACCAGAACATGGCCGATGTCGGCAATCTCGACGCCGAGAACCGGATACTGGAGACCAACAACCGCCAGCGTCTCTACAATCTCGGCAACCGGCTGTGGCACACCGACTCGTCGTTCAAGCGCCTGCCGGCCTACTGCTCGATGCTGCATGCGCGCTCGATCCCGCCGATCGGCGGCCAGACCGAGGTCGCCGACATGCGCGCGGCCTACGACGCGCTGCCGGACTCGACGAAGCAGCGCATCGCGGGGCTCGTCGCGGAGCATTCGATCATGACGTCGCGCGGCAGGCTCGGCTTCAAGGATTTCGACGAGAGCGAACGCGCGGCCTTCGCGCCGGTGCCGCAGGTGCTGGTCCGGCGCCTGCCGGACTCCGGCCGGATGAGCCTCTACATCGCCAGCCACGCCGGCGCGATCCGCGGCATGCCCGACGACGAGGCGCGCCAGCTCATCGACGAGCTGACCGCGCATGCGACGCAGCGCCAGTTCGTCCACGCCCACCGCTGGCGCGAGAAGGACCTCGTGATCTGGGACAATCGCTGCACCATGCATCGCGGCATGGAGTTCGACGACCAGCGCTACAAGCGCGACATGCGCCGCGCCACCGTCTCCGACGTCGCCCCGACCTGCGAGCAGATGGGCCTGTCCGTCGCCGCGGAGTAGTGCGTCACCCCCTCACCTAGCCTCTCCCCCGATCGGCGGAGAGGAACATGAAACTCGGACTCCTCTCCACCGTTAGGGGAGAGGCTGGGTGAGGGGGCTGCGCACGCTCCTTCAATCAAGTAAGCGCCGCATGATCGTCCGCCGCCACGGCGGATGGCCGTGCCGGTTCCCTTCCATCGACTGCATGCGGAAGACGTGTGGCCAGTCTGCGCGGGGCATTTCCTCGAAGCCGCGGCGCGCATAGTACGGGGCGTTCCACGGGACATCGCGATAGGTCGACAGATGGAGCGTGCGATGGCCCAGGCTGCGGGCCGCCGTCGCGACCTGCTCGATCAGCGAGCTCCCGACGCCCCGGCCTTGCCAGCGTTGAAGCACCGAGAGCTGATCGAGCCAGGCGGTGCCGCCGGGGAACTGCATCAACGCGAAGCCCACGGGTCGATTGAGCGGCGAGACCGCGACCCAGAGCCGGCCCTTGCGCCGGCCGGCTTCGAGCGAGGCGAGGCTGGCGGGCGGCATGTCGACCACTTGGCCGAGGCCGACGCTCCGGTAGCGCAGATCGGCTTCGTTTTCGATCTGCGGCAGCAGCTTGATTTCATGCGGGTGCGGGCGGCGAATCATGGCAGGGGATTGGTTAGGCTGGCTGAAAGCCCGGAGGAAGCACCCATGACCATCGACATCGAACCGCTCAAGAAGGAACTCGGCCGCAGGATCGAGGACGAGGACGTCGTCACCCAGGCGCCGCTCAAGGCAATGATCGCCACCTTCGACCGCAATGACAAGGTGCCGGAAGAGGGCGAGGCGATCGCGCCGGGCTGGCATCTCTGCTTCCTGCATTCCTACGCGCGCCGCAACGTGCTGGCCGAGGACGGGCTGCCGACCGAGGGCGGCGTGCTGCCCAAGATACCGCTGCCGCGCCGCATGTATGCCGGCTCGACCTTCACCTTCGACGGCGCGCTCCGCGGCGGCGACAAGCTGCGCCGCGAGGCCGAATTCTCCGATGTGCAACTCCGGGGCGGCGCCACCGGCAGCCTGATCGTCACCAGCCAGACGCGGCGCATCTTCACGCCGCGCGGCCTCGCCGTCACCGAAGTCGCGAACACGGTGTTCCGCGAGGAAGTGAAGGCCGGCGAGAAGAGCGGCGTGCCGGTACGCGAGGCGGCCCCCACCGACGTGCCGTGGCGGCGCACCATCAAGGCCGATCCGGTGATGCTGTTCCGCTACTCCGCCATCACCTTCAACCCGCATCGCATCCATTACGACCGGACCTACTGCATCGAGACCGAGGGTTATCCCGGCCTGGTCGTGCACGGACCCTTCGCCCAGCAATGCCTGTTCGACCTGCTGCGCGATTCCAATCCTGGCCGGTCGATCAAGAGCTTCGCCATCCGCGCCCGCGCGCCGCTGTTCGACACCGCGCCGTTCGACGCGATCGGCCGGCCGACCGCCGACGGCAAAGGCGCGGAACTCTGGACGGTGACGCCGAAGGGCACGATCGCGGCGCAGGCCACGGCGACCTTCGCCTGAAGCCTGGGATGCAAGCACCGCCCCTGCCGCGGTTCCTGATCCCGCGGCTGCCGTTCTTCTACGGCTGGGTGGTGCTGGGCTGCATCTGCCTCGCGGGCTTCGCGCGGCAGGGACCGGCGGTTGCCGTGCTCTCGATCTTCGTGTTGCCGATGACCGAGGCCTTCGGATGGTCGCGCACGGAGATGTCCGGTGCGGTGTCGCTGGGCGGCCTGCTGGCGGCGATCCTCTCGCCGCTGATCGGGCCGTTCGTCGATCGCCGCGGCGCGCGCCTCGTGCTCTGCCTTGCCGTGGCGGGCACGGGCATCGCCTGCATGGCGCTGTCGCTCGTCCAGTCGTTGCTGCTCTTCTATCTGCTGTTCTGCTTCGCGCGGATGATCTGGGCCGGGCCGTTCGACCTCGGCCTTTACGGCGCGCTCAACAACTGGTTCGTGGCGCGCCGCGGCATTGCGGCGTCGTTCGCCACCCTGGCGCAGATGTCGGGGCTGGTCGGGCTGCCGCTGATCGCGCAGTTCGCCATAAGCGGTGCGGACTGGCGCGCCGGCTGGATCGCGGTCGGTGCCACGGTATTGCTGGTCGGCTTCGTGCCCTGCTGGCTGCTGCTGGTGCGGCGGCCGGAGGATGTCGGCCTGCAACCCGACCGGCTGGCCGACGGCAAGGCGCCGCCCCTGGTCGAGCCGCGCTGGAGCCGGGCGCAGGCCATGCGCACGCCGGCCTTCTGGCTGCTCTCGCTCTACACGGTCCTGCTGTTTCCCGTGCAGGCCGGCGTGAGCCTCCATAACGCGCCGCACCTGATCGAGCGCGGCCTGTCGCCGGTCGCGGCGGCGTCCGTGATCGCCTTCGTCGCGATGCTCTCGGGGGCGGCGAGCTTCGGCATCGGCTTCCTGCCGCGCCGCTGGCCGGTGCGCTACCAGATGGCGCTGTGTGCGGCCTGCATGGCGCTCGGCAGCTACGGGCTGATCTTCGTCTCCGGGGTCGAGACCGCGATGGCGGCGGCCGGCCTGTTCGGCATCGGCATCGGCGGAATCATGCTGCTCCTGCCCGTGGCCTGGGCCGACTATTTCGGTCGCGAGAGCTATGGCGCCATTCGCGGCGTGGCGCTGTCGCTCCAGGTCACGGCGCAGGCCGCCGGGCCGCTGGCCTCGGGCATGCTGCGCGACTGGAGCGGCACCTACACCGACTCGCTGCTGCTGTTCGGCACGCTGGCGACACTGGGCGTGATCGCCGCGCTGATGGCGCAGCGGCCGCGGCTTCTGTCAAAAACTACCTCACCCTGAGAAGCGCTCCATAGGAGCGCGTCTCGAAGGGTGGGAGCACGCACCGTGTTTGTTGCCCATCCTTCGAGACGGCCTTCGGCCTCCTCAGAGTCTGACTCGAAATGAATTCAGCTAAAACAAGAGGCTATGAACAGCCCCGATAACCTCACCCTGAGGAGCATCGCGCAGCGATGCGTCTCGAAGGGTGGGAACGCGCACCTTGCCTGTTGCCCA
>JBILYJ010000316.1:0-6150 GCA_044377795.1 Reyranella sp.
GGGCCAGCGCGAAGCCGTCGTCCGGACCCGGGAGCTGGACGTCGAGCAGGACGAGATCGGGCATCGAACGGGAGAGCTGGCGACGCATCTGCGCGCCGTTCTCGACCGCGGTCACCTTGAGCTCGTGACTGGACAGATAGGTCTCGGCGGCCTTGCGCTGAAATGCGTCGTCCTCGACCAACAACACGGACGGAAGCTGCATGATTTAACCTAATAAATGACTTTCAATACCTTCAAATTAACACTATTTCTCAACGAATTATATCGTTTTATTGATATTTTTGATACGATCGACTTCGCGGAGAATCCGCAAGTTCCAGCTGCCCAATGGGGCGGCGTCTCAAACCCTTATTCCGGGATGGTTGATGTCGCTCGCCGCCGCTGACCGGGCCGCCCCTCAGGTCGACGAGGCGGAATCGGCTGCCCGCCAGGACCGGTTCATCCGTGCCGAGTTGGTGCGGCGCCTGTTCCGGGGGTCGGCGCCGTCGCGCTACTTTTCCTTCGTCCTGTGGCCTGTGATCGCCGCCATCTACTGGCGGCAGATCGACCTGGTCGAACTGGCCGGACCGTTCGTGGTCTACCTCGGCGTGACGTTGGGTTTCGACCTTCTCCGGCACAATTTCGCGCGTGCCCGGCCCGACGACGAGCAGACCCTGCGCTGGGGCTGGTGGTTCGCGGGCTTCACCTTCCTCGGGGGTGCCTGCTGGGGCTGGGCCGGGTATCTGCTGGCGTCCAGGGAGTTCGAGTTGCAACGCATGCTGCTCGGGCTCGTGCTGCTGGCCACCGTCACAACGGCCGTGCCGATCCGCTCGGCGCATCCCCCGACCTTCTACGCTTTCGCAGTGGCCACGGCGGCACCGCTGCTGATGGTCCTGATCGCGTCGGGCGGGCCGTTCTACCAGCTCGTGGGCATCGCCGGGGCCGCCTATGTCGGCCACCTGATGGCCTATGTGCGCGACGTCCATCGTTGGCAGTACGACAATATCGCCCTTGCCTACGAGAAGGAGGATCTCGCGCGCCGGCTGCAGGTCGCCTACGACGAGGCCCGGCAGGCGCGCGATGCGGCCCTGGCGGCCCAGCGCGACGCGGAGAAGGCCAACCAGGCCAAGTCGACCTTCCTCGCCACCATGAGCCATGAGATCCGGACGCCGATGAACGGCGTGCTGGGCATGATCGACATTCTGGAGCGCACCGAGCTCTCGCCCGACCAGCGCGACCAGCTGGGAACGGTGCGCTATTCGGCGGCTTCGCTGCTGCGGATCATCGACGACATCCTGGACTTCTCCAAGATCGAGGCCGGGCGTCTCGACCTGGAGCGGGTGGAATTCTCGACCGTCGAGCTGGTCGAAGGGGCGGCCGAGGCGCTGGCTGCCCGGGCCTCGGAGAAGGGGCTGATCCTGTCGGCCTATGTGGCGTCCGAGGTGCCCGCCCGGGCCATCGGCGACCCGCTGCGGCTGCAGCAGATCCTGTTCAATCTCCTGGGCAATGCCATAAAGTTCACGGAGAAGGGCAGCGTCCGGCTTTTCCTCGAGGGGGAAGGCGGCGAGCAGGACGGGTCGCTCTCGCTTCGCATCAGGGTGGTCGACACGGGAATCGGTCTCACGGCCGCCCAGCGCGATCGTCTGTTCAATCCGTTCGTCCAGGCCGACAGTTCGACGACCCGCCGCTTCGGCGGCACCGGGCTTGGCCTGTCCATCGTGCGTCGACTCGCCGAGGCGATGGACGGTGGTGTCGAGGTGCACAGCGCGCCCGGTGTCGGCTCGACCTTCGTCGTCACGGTCAGGCTCGAGGCGGCGCCGCCGGCACCGGCCGCCGCCGGGCTCCCGCTCGACAATCTCTCCCTGATCCTGTCCCTGCCGGATCCGCAGGAGAGCGCCGCCATCGCGCGCTATCTGCGCGACGCGGGCGCAGAGGTCGATGTCGTGGTGTCGTCCGAAACGTCGGTGACCATCGACGGCCAGAGTAATCAGGTGTGTCTCGCCGACCTCAAGCGTCCGTGGCGACGCGACGTGCTGGTGCGGGCGATCGCGCAGGCCGCCGGGCGGACGGGCGTTATCTCTCCGGCGACGCAGGCGCCGGCTCCGGTCGGCCGGCTGGGCGGCCGCGTCCTGGTGGTCGACGACAATTCGGTCAACCGCAAGATTCTGGCGCGGCAGCTCGAACTGGCAGGCACATCGGCCGACATGGCGGCCGGCGGCGAGGAGGCGCTCGCGATGTGGCGCTCGCGTCCCTACGACCTGATGCTCGCCGACTTGCAGATGCCCGACATGGATGGTTTCGAACTGGCTCGACGCATTCGCCAGGGCGAGGCCTCGACCGGCGGGGCGCGCCTTCCGATCCTCGCCGTCACCGCCAGCGCGCTCGAGTCGGAGGAGGAGCGCAGCCGGGCGTCGGGGATGGACGGGTTCATCACCAAGCCGGTCGGCATCGAGCAGTTGAAGGCGACCCTGGAAGTCTGGCTGAAGGGTGCACCTCGGCAGAGCGCGCCTTGAGCCAGGCCTACGATCGCAACCGGCTCGTCGAGCTGTTCGGCGGCGACGCGGCCACGCTCGCGGAGATCGAGCGCGAGTTCCTCGACACCGCGCGGAGCGCCCACGAGGAAATTCGCGAGACTGAAGATCCCGATACGATCGCGCGGGCGGCGCACCGGCTGAAGGGCGCGTCCGGCATGATTGGCGCCGATGCCTTGAGCCAGGTCGCTGCCGCGGTCGAGACAGCGGCCAAGGCAAATGACCTTTCGGCTGTGCGTCGACTGGACGAGCTTTTCCGTCATGAGTTGACGAAGGTCGCCACCCTCATGTCGGGCCGCAGCTAGCGCCGCGGCCTCAGCATCACCGTCGCGGAGTAGGAGAGCAGGGCCTTGCCGTTCTGTTCCAGCAGACCGCGCAGGAAGGCGATCGACCGGCCGCGCTTGGGCACTTCCACGCGCGTGACCAGCGGCGCGGAGATGTCCCCGGCGGCGAGGAACTCGGCGGCGAAGGAGACGGTGGCCGGCGAAAGGTCGGTCGTCATTGCGGCGGCGCGCGTGATGGCGGTATCGGCGAAGCTCATCATGTAGCCGCCGTGTAGTGCGCCACCGGAGTTGCACATGCGCGCCAGAGTCGGCTGCACCAGGGAAGCGCCGTCCGCCTCCTTGCGGACGAAGGCCGGGCCAATATGGGTGGAGTAGACGCTGGCCTTGAAGGGCTCGAAGCCCTCGGGCACGACCTGCTGCGGCAGGTCGATCCTCGACGGCGCCTGCTCGTCCTTGCGCGCCATCGCCTTGGCGCGGGCGACGTGCCGGCACACGCCCGACCACAGCGCGATCGTGCGGCCCTCCTGGGTGATCGAGCCGCGCGCGAAGGCGAGGCGGCCCGTGACCTGCAGCGGCTCGCCGCGCGCTTCCAGCGGCGGTCCTATCACCGCGCCGTTCAGAAACTCGACGGCGATGCTCACCGTCATGGCGAAGGACGTGTTGGTGCCGCCGTCCGCGGCGCGGCCGGCCACCAGGCAGAGCGCGTAGTCCGCGAAGGTCAGGATGCCGCCGCCGTGCACCCCGCCCATGTAGTTGCCGTGGCGCGGCAGGGTGGGCAGCACGCAGTGCACCGTGCCGGCCTTCCGGGCATCGCCCTGGAGGTCAAAATAGAACGGCCCGACATGATCCTCGAACGGATCCGGCGGCACGAACACGGTGTAGCGGGAGAGGTCGATCGTATCGGGCATTGGCTCTTGTGAAGCGTCGTTGGCGGGTTCTAATAGGGGAGAATCAGCCAATCACAAAGACCCACGGAGCGAAATGTCATGGCGGAAGCTGCGCACAAGATCGAGGTCCGTCGCGAAAAGCGCGATGCCGGCGTGGTGGCCCACCTCGTGTTCGACAATGCGCGGCGTCTCAACGTTCTTAATCCTTCTGCCCTGCACGATCTCACCGCGACCTTTCACGCGCTGTCGGCCGAGGAAGACCTGCGCGTCGTCGTGTTCTCCGGCGCGGGCGGCCGGGCCTTCATCGGCGGTGCCGACATCCACCACATGGCGGGGATGCGCACGTCCGAGGATGGACGCGCCTTCATCACCATGGTCCACAAGCTCTGCCAGTCGATCCGCGACTGTCCCGTGCCGGTGATCTGCCGCCTGGAGGGCTACACGCTGGGGGCCGGGCTAGAAGTGGCGGCGGCCTGCGATCTGCGCATCGCCACCGACAGCGCCCATTTTGGCATGCCCGAGGTAAAGGTCGGCGTTCCCTCCGTCGTCGAAGCGGCGCTGCTGCCCCGCCTGATCGGCTGGGGGCGCACCTCCTGGATGCTGCTGACCGCCGAGAACATCGATTCGCGCAAGGCAGAAGCCTGGGGCATGGTCGAGGAAGTCGTCGAGACGGCTAAGATCGACGCGGCCGTCGAGCGCTGCGTGAACTCGATCGTCGATGCGACGCCGCTCGCCGTGCGGGCCCAGAAGCGGCTGATGCGGCGCTGGGAACGGCTGCCGCTCGACGAAGCGGTCCAGGCCGGAATCGATTCCTTCGCCCAGTCGGTCGCCGAGGGCGAGCACATCGAGCGCATGGCGGCGTTCGTCAATCGCAAGAAGAAGTAAGGCGACGAGAGGGGCTGCACGATGAGCAAGAAGACCGTCCGCATCGGCTGCCACTCGGGATTCTGGGGCGACACCGAGACCGCCGCGGTACAGCTCGTGCGCCACGGCAACGTCGATTATCTGGTGAGCGACTATCTCGCCGAAGTCACCATGTCGATCATGGCGGCCCAGAAGCTGCGCAATCCGCAGGCGGGCTATGCCGTCGACTTCGTGTCGGTGGTCATGGCGCCGCTGGCGCGCGAGATCGCCGAGAAGAAGATCAAGGTCGTGACCAATGCTGGCGGCGTCAATCCGCTGGCCTGCCGCGACGCCGTGCTCAAGGCCTGCGAGGCGGCGGGCGTGACGCTCAAGGTCGCAGTCGTGCTGGGCGACGACATCCTGCCGCGCGTCGACGAGTTCCGCGCCGCCGGCATCCGCGAGATGGACACCGGTGACGAGCTGCCCGCGAAGATCGCCAGCATGAACGCCTATCTTGGCGGCTTCCCGATCGCGCGGGCGCTGGCCGAGGGAGCCGACGTGGTGATCACCGGCCGTTGTGTCGATTCCGCCGTGACCCTGGGCTCGCTGATCCATGCCTTTTCCTGGACGCCGGAAGAGTTCGATCGCCTCGCCACCGGCACGCTGTGCGGCCACATCATCGAATGCGGCGCGCAGTGCAACGGCGGCAACTTCACCGATTGGCGGCTGGTGCCGGACTACGACAATATGGGCTTCCCGATCGCCGAAGTGTCGAGCGACGGCAGCTTCGTGCTCTCCAAGCCCGACAATACCGGCGGCCTGATCACGACCGCGACGGTCGCCGAGCAGATGCTCTACGAGATCGGCGATCCGCGCGCCTACATGGTGCCCGACGTGGTGTGCGACTTCACGCAGGCGACCTACGAGCAGGTGGCCAAGGACCGCGTGCGGGTGAGCGGTGCCCGGGGCCGGCCGCCGACCGACACCTACAAGGTCTCGACGACCTGGCCCGACGGCTACAAGTTCAGCTCGATCTTCATGCTGGGCGGCCGCGAGGCGGTTGCGAAGGGCCGCCACAGTGCGGAGTCGATCATCAAGAAGACGCGTCGCATGTTCGCCGAAAAGGGCATGGCCGACTATCGCGACGTCAGCATCGAGGTGATCGGCAGCGAGGCGACCTACGGTCCGCACGGCCGTGTGCCCGATGCGCGCGAGGTCGTCGTGAAGATCGCCGCCCGGCACGACCAGAAGGACGCGCTGGCGCTGCTTGGCCGCGAGATCTCGCCCATGTCGACGGGCGGCGTGGTCGGCATGACCGGAAGCTTCGGAGCGGGCCGCGTCTCGCCGTCGCCGGTCATCCGCATGTTCTCCTGCCTGGTGCCGAAGTCGATGGTGCCGGTCACGGTCGACGTCGACGGCCACAGGATCACGATGCAGGAAGGCGCCCGCAGCGGCGGCTTCACCTCGGCGCAGCTTCCGGTCGAGGCGGCCGCGGCGTCGCCGTTGCCGGCGAACGATGCCGCCACCGTGCCGCTGATTGCGCTCGCCTACGGCCGCTCCGGCGACAAGGGCGACAACGCCAACATCGGCATCTTCGCGCGCCAGTCAGAGTACGAACCGATCCTA
>JBILYJ010000317.1:0-6149 GCA_044377795.1 Reyranella sp.
GTCTCGACCGGAGCCGCGCGTAGCGCGGCGGAGCGGAGACCTTCTCTCAACGATTGGCCGGCTTGTGGTGGAGCGAAGGTCTCTCCACTCCGCCTCGCTGCGCGAGGCTCCGGTCGAGACGACGGGAATAAGAAATACAAAACGAAAAAGGGCCGCCGCAGCGACCCTTGATCATCTCACTCCCGTTCTGGCTCAGCCGCGCAGGATCGACGTCCCGGCATAGCGGGCCTGGGTGCCGAGCTGCTCCTCGATGCGCAGGAGCTGGTTGTACTTGGCCAGCCGGTCCGAGCGCGACAGCGAGCCGGTCTTGATCTGGCCGCAGTTGGTGGCGACGGCGAGGTCGGCGATGGTCGCGTCCTCGGTTTCGCCCGAGCGGTGGGACATGACGGCGCCGTAGCTGGCGTTGCGCGCCATGGACACGGCCTCCATCGTCTCGGTCAGCGTGCCGATCTGGTTGACCTTGACCAGGATCGCATTGGCGAGCCCGTCCTTGATGCCCTGCTCCAGCCGCTTCGGGTTGGTGACGAACAGGTCGTCGCCGACCAGCTGGATCTTCTTGCCGAGCTTGTCGGTGATGGCCTTCCAGCCCTTCATGTCGTCCTCGGCCATGCCGTCCTCGATCGACACGATCGGGTAGCGCTTCACGAGATCGGCGTAGTAGTCGACCATGCCGGCGGCGTCGAACGACTTGCCCTCGCCCTCCATCTCGTACTTGCCCTTCTTGAAGAACTCGGTCGAGGCCGGGTCGAGCGCCAGCATCACGTCCTCGCCGGGCTTGTAGCCGGCCTTCTCGATCGCCTTCATGACGAAGGACAGCGCCTCGTCGGCGGTGGCGAGGTTCGGCGCAAAGCCGCCCTCGTCGCCCACGTTGGTGTTGTGGCCGGCATCGTGCAGCTGGCCGCGCAGCGCGTGGAAGACCTCCGCGCCCATGCGCAGCGCATCGGCGAAGCGGTCGGCCTTCACCGGCATGATCATGAATTCCTGGATATCGATCGGATTGTCGGCATGGGCGCCGCCGTTGATGATGTTCATCAGCGGCACCGGCAGCACCGAGGCCTGGCTGCCGCCGACATAGCGGTAGAGCGGCAGGCCGCTGTCCATCGCCGCGGCCTTGGCGACGGCGAGCGAGGCGCCGAGGATCGCGTTGGCGCCGAGGCGGCCCTTGTTCGGGGTGCCGTCGAGCTCGATCAGGGCGCGGTCGATCTTGATCTGCTCCAGCGCGTCGAGGCCGGACAGCAGGTCCATGATCTCGCCGTTGACGGCGGCGACCGCCTTCAGCACGCCCTTGCCGCCATAGCGCTTCTTGTCGCCGTCGCGCAGCTCGACCGCCTCGTGCGCGCCGGTCGAGGCGCCGGACGGGACGGCCGCGCGGCCGATCGCGCCGCTGTCGAGTTCGACTTCGACTTCGACCGTGGGATTGCCACGGCTGTCGAGGATTTCGCGGCCGCGGACTTCGGCGATGGCGCTCATGAGAAAAACTCCTGTTGGGCGCGGCCTGTCTAGCCCGCGCGGGCCGCGGGGAGCAAGTGACGGGATGGCGCGCGCTTCCTATACTTCCCCGCGAGATTTGCTGCCGCCTGGGAGAAAACAATGCCCGACCAGACCCACCACCATCAGGCCACCGCTTCCGTCGAAGCGCGCACCGATGCCATCGAGGCCGCCTTCCACGAACGCGGCATGGAACCTGCCAACTTCATCCGCGAGTTCAAGCACCTCGCCGAGGAGGAATGGGTGCCGGAGAACGGCGCACGGGTGGTCGCCAAGGCCTGGACCGATCCGGCGTTCCGCGGGCGGCTGTTCGCCAACGGCCGCGAGGCCGTGACCGAACTGGGCCTGTCGATGCCGCCGCATCACCGGCACCTGGTCGTGCTGGAGAACACGCCGAACGTCCACAATGTGATCTGCTGCACGCTCTGCTCGTGCACCGCCTTCTCGATCATCGGCCTGCCGCCGGACTGGTACAAGGACCTGGAGTATCGCGCCCGCGTCGTGCGCCAGTCGCGCACCGTGCTGAAGGAGATGGGCCTCGACCTGCCGGCCGACATGGAGATCCGCGTCTGGGATACGACGGCCGACACGCGCTACATGGTGCTGCCGGTGCGCCCGGAAGGCACCGAGGGCTGGTCCGAGGAGAAGCTCGCCGGGCTGGTCACCAAGGACGCCATGATCGGCGTCTCGCGCCTCTAGCACCGGAGAGACAGTCATGGACGGCATGCACGATCTCGGCGGCAAGCAGGGCTTCGGCCGGGTCCGCTACTCGCTCCGCGCCCAGACCTTCCACGAGCCGTGGGAGAAGCGGGTCAACGCGCTCTATTCGCTGGCGGTGAAGCTCGGCATCTTCAACATGGACGAGTACCGCCACGCCATCGAGCGCATGGAGCCGCGCCACTATCTGTCGGCCAGCTACTACGAGCGCTCGCTGACCAGCCTCGCCACGCTCTGCGTCGAGAAGGGCATCCTCACCCAGGAGGAGCTGGAACGCCGCGCCCAGGGCGCCTTCCCTCTCGCCTTGCCCAGCGCCCCCGGCCGCGCCAACGTCGCCACGCGCGAGACGCTGAAGGTGGGAGACAAGGTCACGGTCAAGACGGACTACGTGCACGGCCATGTCCGCATGCCCGGCTATATCCGCGGCAAGAGCGGCGTGGTGGTCGGCGTGTCGCCGGCCTACCCGTTCCCCGACGCCCATGGCCACGGCATCGAGGCCGAACACGAGCCGACCTACGACGTCCGCTTCGACTCGCGCGACCTGTGGTCCGACGCGGCCGACCCGGCCTTCGTCCATGTCGGTGTCTTCGAGAGCTACCTGGAGCGCGCGAAGTAATCGGCGCGTTCTGATCAGACGATTTTTTCTGAGCGCAGCGAAGGACCTAGCGGAACGACCGCAACACTCCCGAACTGGAGTAGGAACAACGCCACCTGGTGAGTCCGCCTCTCAACCAATTCGTACCAACCGGGGCGCCGGATGCCTGTCCGCAGTTGCCGGACAGGACCGCCGGCCCTTAGGCTGCCGATCAATATGGGAGGACCAGCCGCGTGACCGACCTCGCCGAAGCCGACCGCGTCGACATACACATCCTGGTCGACAACGCAGTCGATGGCCTCTCCTCCACCCCACTCAACGTCGAGGGCGAATGGGCCTTCGCCACACGGCGCGGCCTGCGCGCCTCGTCGGACCGCTGCCTGTGCTGTGGCGTCCACGGGCTCTCCTGCCTCGTCACCGTACAGAAGGGCGACGTCATCCACACGCTGCTGTTCGACAGCGGGCCGGAGGAATACGCCTTCGAGCGCAACACGACGCGGCTCGGCGTCGATCTCGGCCGGGTCGAGGGCATCGTGCTCTCGCACGGCCACTGGGACCATGCCGGGGCCATGAAGCTGGCGCTGCAGCGCATCCGCGCCGGCAACGGCGGACGCGACGTGCCCTTCCACGTCCATCCCGGCATGTTCCACCAGCGCGGCATGAAGCTGCCAGACGGCAGCGTACGGCAGATGGACGACGTGCCCTCGGCCGATGAGTTGGGCGACCTCGGCGCCGAGATCGTCTCGACGACCCAGCCGCAGCGCCTGCTCGACGGCCTGTTCCATGTGAGCGGCGAGATCCCGCGAGTCACGCCCTTCGAGCGCGGCCTGCCCGGCCAGATGCGGCGCACGGCGCCCGATGCGCCGTGGGAGAGCGACGAGTTGCTCATGGACGAACGCTGGATCGCGGTGAACGTGAAAGGCAAGGGGCTGGTCGTGCTGAGCGCCTGTTCCCACGCCGGCATCGTGAACGTGCTCCACCATGCCCGCGCGAGCTTCCCCGCGGTCCCGCTGCATGCTGTGCTAGGCGGTCTTCATCTCTCGGGTACGAACGAGAAGATCATCCCCGAGACCATCGCCGCCCTGAAGGGCTTTGGCCTGGCCCGTATCGGCGCCGGCCACTGCACCGGCTGGCGCGCCATGGCGGCGCTGGGCCAAGCCTTCGGCGACGATGTTCTGGCGCCCTCCGCCGTCGGCAAGCGCTACTGGTTCTGAGGCGCAGCGACACCTCGCCGGTTCAAGCCGCGGCCGCCCCGGGGAATCGCGAGTTGGACCGTTCGCTGCGCTCAGGAGCGAAGGAAAGCATTCCAGGCATCAACGCCAGGCGCTCTTCAGCGCCTGGTCGGTCTTCCACTTCTCGACCGCGGCGACGTCGTCGCAGGTGAAGGTCTGCGGGTTCTTGCGCGGGGTGGCTTCGATCCAGGCGAAGACCAGGCACTGGCCGTAGGTCTTGTCGCCCTGCCTCGTTTCGAACTTCACTTCGGTCGTGGTCGCGGCGCCGGCCTTGGCATCGCCGTAGTCGTCGATCGTCGGCGTGATCTCGCCGACCGTGCGGCCGGCCGTCTTGTTGTCGGCGTACCATTTGGCGAAGGCCGCGAACTGCTCGCCCGCCACGCCCTTGCCGTCCGCCGCGACATAGGCCTTGAGGTCGCGCACGAGGGCCTGGGCCGCGGCATTGGCCTTGGGCTCGGCGGCCTTGCGGCGTTCGGCGAGCCTGGCCTGCAGGGCCTTGAGCGCGTCGGCATTGGAGGGCTGGGCCGGCTGCAGAGGCACCGGCGCGGCGATCTGCGGCGGGGGCGATTCGAGCCGGCGGATCGGCGCGCGGGCCGCTTCGGCATTGAGCTGCGCCGCTTCCTGCGGTGTCAGCTTGCCGACGGCGGGCGTGTTGCGCCCCTTCTGCCAGTCGCCGATCGCCTTGACCGTGGCTTCGGACTGCAGATTGCCGTCGATCGGGCCGTTGTACTTGTCGAGGGTGCGCAGCGATTCCTGGATCTTCCTGCGGTCGGCGTCGGGACTGTTGAGCACCGTCGTGTAATCGGGCGGCGGTGCCGGGCGCGCCGCGACGGGCGCGGGAGCCTGAGCCGGCGGCGCGGCTGCGGCGCCCCCGCCTCCTCCGCCGCCGCTCGCGCAGGCGGCGGGGTTCTGGAAGCAGCGCTCGACCTCGCCCGCGCTCTGCGCCCACCCGATGGCAGGTGCCAGGAGCACCAGGGAGACGAGGCTCGCCGCGAGACGCATCTCAGATGCCGCCATAGGTGTTGGCCGCCAGCTGCGCCGGCAGGCCGATCACCATCACGACGGGCTGGCCGCGACCGGTCTGGCCGCGCGCGATGATGTGGTCGTTGGGGGCACCGGTCTTGCTCTCGTAGCTTCCGCGGCCGGCGAACTTGCCGCCGAAGCAGGAGAGCGAGAACTGGCCGCTGCCCGGATTCTCGTTGGTCATGGTGCCGGTGCAGACCTGCTCGCCGCGGGGATTCTCGACCGTGAAGGTGACGGAACGGTCCCGGCCGATCAGCGCGCCATAGCGGACCACGCCGTTCAGACGCGCGACGTTGCCGCGATCGTCGCGATAGAAGATCGAGGTAGGGCCATAGGCATCGTCGGGCATCGAGGACTTGGGCACCACATAGTTCTCGTCGCTGATCACGACCTGGCAGCGGCAGTCGACACCGTAGTTTTCCCCCAGGGGTCCGAGCTCGGCGAGGCGCCGGTTGCAGCTCGACAGCGCGATGTCCTGGACCTCCCGCTCGCTCTGCTGGCCGCGCGTGTAGGCGTCGGCATAGAGGAAGGCGCATTGCTTCGGCATCGGGATCGCCACGACCTTGTGGCTGGCCGAGTTCGTCTCGCTGTTCACCCAGTAGCGGTTCGCCATCTCGACAAAGCGCAGAAAGATGGGATCGCGTCGCTCGGCCTTGCCGTAGGACTGTGCCCAGGCAGTCGAACCCAGGACCGGGGCGAGCGAGACGACGGCGAGCAGGAGCAAGGCGGCAATTCGGACCATGGCGACGAACTCACCTGAAAAAGGTGACGGAAATGCGACCCGGCCGCGGCCCCGCCCTTGCCTAGACGAGGCGACTCTGTGTCTTGGCCGCGCCGATGAACGAGGTGAACAGCGGGTGCGGCGTAAAGGGACGCGACTTCAGTTCGGGATGGAACTGGACGCCGATGAACCAGGGATGATCGGGAATCTCGACGATCTCCGGCAGGATGCCGTCCGGCGACATGCCCGAAAAGCGCATCCCCACCTGCTCCAGCCGGTCCTTGTAGTTGACGTTCACCTCGTAGCGATGGCGGTGCCGTTCGCTGATCACGTCCTGTCCGTAGATCTCGTGGACCTTGGTGCCGGGCCGCAG
>JBILYJ010000318.1:0-6122 GCA_044377795.1 Reyranella sp.
GCGCACCTCCTCAGGATGAGGTGGTGTGGGTGAAACCGCTCGATCAATCCCTGTAGTTGGCGGCGCGCTTCTGCAGGTTGGACATGATGGCTTCGAGCTGGTTGGGCGAGCCGATCAGCTTCTGCTGCTCGACCGATTCCATCATCAGGCCCGAGGCGGCATCGGTCGCGACGGCGGCGTTGAGCAGCCGCTTGTTGGCGCGCATCGCGTCGGGGCTCTTGGAGGCGATCTCGCGCGCCGTCTCCAGCGCCGCGGCGCGCGGGTCGTCGACCACGCGCGTCACGAAGCCCATCTCGCGCGCCTCGACGCCGTTGAAGATGCGACCGGTATAGGTCAGTTCGCGCACAATGTCCTCGCGCGCCAGATGGCGCATGAGCTGTGTGCCGGCGAGGTCGGGCACGAGGCCCCACTTGATCTCCATCACCGAGAAGCGCGCGTCGGCGGTGGCGTAGCGGATGTCCGGCCCCAGCGCGATCTGGAAGCCGCCGCCGAACGCCACGCCATGGACCGCGGCGATCACGGGCACCGGCAGCTCGCGCCACAGCCAGGCGCATTGTTGCGGCCGGTTGGCGATACCGTGGGTCCGCTTGGTGAGGTCGCGCACGCCCGGCACGGCGTCGCCTTCGGCCTTCATGGCGGCAAAGCTCCCCATGTCGAGGCCGGCGCAGAAGGCCTTGCCCTCGCCCGACAGCACGACGCAGCGCAACCCCGGCATGGCGGCAAGCTTGGCGCCCGCCTCGATGATGCCCTCGAACATCGCCGGATCGAGCGCATTCATCTTGTCGGCACGGATCAGTCGGACGTCGGCGACGCCGTCCTTGAAGTCGATCGAGACACGGTCCTTCATTTCTCTCCCTCCGATTTCATCCAGTCGCGCAGGCGGCGCTTCACTTCCTCCGGGTCCACGCGCTTGGGCGGCTCGAGACTGCCATCCTCGCGCTTGGGCCACATCATGACCGCGATGCCGCGCTGTACGTCGGCAAAGGTGCAGTCGTCCGGCAGCCGGTCCAGCAAGGCCCGGACCTGGTCCTTCACGTCGCTCATCGAGTCACCATCAGCCAGAGTCCCTGCGCAATGTAGACCGCGCCCAGCGCCAGGATCACGCGGCGCGTCCAATGATAGAACTGCTTGTCCGACATGCGGTCGAGGAAGCTGCGCGACAGGGTCGTGCCGACCACGGCGAAGGCCGCAGCGTAGCCCATGACCAGCCACTGTTCGAGGTCGCGGCCGGCCGGGCCTTCGATCACCATCGCGAAATAGAGGACCTTGGTCAGGTGCCCCAGCACCTGCGCCGCGGCCTTGGTCGCCACGTTGACCTGCCGCGTCATGCCGGTGCGAACATAGAAGATGTCGAGCAGCGGACCGGTCACGCCCGAGACGAGCTGGATGGCCCCGCCGATCGCGCCGGCCAGGAACGCCTGCCCGCCGCGCTCGATGTTGGGCGCGATGCGCTGCGGCACGGCGAGCGCGATGAACGGCATCAGGCCGACGGCCATCAGCACCAGCGCCTTGTCGGGCACGAAATCGAAGAAGGAGAAGACGACCAGCGAGGAGACGGCGCCGGCCCCGAACTGCAGCACGACGCTCCACTTCACGTGATGGCGCCACAGCCAGGCCCGCCAGCCGTTGGCCGCGATCTGGATGACGCCGTGGAACACCATGGCGACCGGCACCGGCAGGAAGACCAGCAGGAAGCCGATCAGCAGCATCCCGCCCGCCATGCCGAAGATGCCGGAGACGAACGAGGTCACGACGGCCACGACCGCAAGCGCCGCCATTACGGGAAGGGAGAACATCGCCAGCGGGCGTAGCGCAGCGTGCAGACCGTGTCGAGGATGGGCTAGTGTGCGCGCCATGACCGACACAGATCTTCTCTTCACGCCGGCCGTTCAGGCCGCCGCCCTCATCCGCACGAAGAAGCTTTCGCCCGTCGAATATCTCGACGCCGTCCTGAAGGCGGCCGAACCCGCCAACCCCAGGATCAACTGCTTCCGCGAGGTCATGGTCGAGCAGGCTAGGCGCGATGCCAGGAAGGCCGAGGAAGCCGTCACACGGGGTGAAGCTCTGGGCCCGCTGCACGGTGTTCCGATCAGTGTGAAGGATCTGGTCGATGTCGAGGGCGTGCCGACGCGCCACGGCTCGGCGATCTTCGAGGGCAACGGCCCCGCTGCGGCCGACGACCTGCTGGTGCAGCGCCTGCGCAAGGCCGGCGCCGTCATCTTCGCCAAGGCGACAACGCCCGAGTTCGGCGTGAAGGGCCTGACCGATGGCCCGTTCGGCGTCACCCGCAACCCCTGGAACCTCGACCGCACGCCCGGCGGCTCGAGCGGCGGCGGCGCCGCGGCAGTGGCCGCCGGCCTGGGTCCGCTGTCGCTCGGCACCGACGGCGCGGGCTCGGTGCGCGGTCCCGCCTCCTGTTCGGGCCTGGTCGGCCTCAAGCCGACCCTGGGCGCCGTGCCCTGCGACACGACGCGCGATGCTTATGGCAACAACATCTATGCCGGGCCGCTTGCACGCTCCGTCACCGATGCCGCGATCATGCATTCGGTGCTGGTGGGACCGAGCGACAAGGACCCGTGGACGCTGAGCGGTCCGTCGCAGAAGCCGCTGTCGCCCAAGCTGGCGGGCGCCGACCTTGCCGCCGTGCGCATCGGCTACATCGAGCTTACCGCCAATCCACGGGTCGCCGCCGACGTGCGCACCAACACGCGCGCCGCGCTGGCGTCGTGGGAGGCCATGGGTGCCGAGGTCGAGGAGGTCACCGACAAGATCGACTGGATCGAATACGAGGGCCGCGTCCTCTACCAGGCGAACTTCGCCGTGTTCTGCGCGCAGTACCTGCCGAAATGGCAGAACCAGATGGATCCGGTGACGCTCGCCTTCATGGAGCGCGGCGCCAAATTCACCCTGGCCGATTTCCGCAATGCGCAGTTCGCGCGCACGACCTTGTTCCGCAAGATCCAGTCGCTGTTCGAGCGCTACGACTTCCTGGTGATGCCGACCAACGCGCGTACCGCGCTCGACGTGACGCACGATGCGGCCAACGACGAGGTCGTGGTCGACGGCGTGAAGTGCGGCATCACCCGCCAGGGCTGGACCTCCTACCAGTACCCGTTCAACCTCACCGGCCATCCCGCCTGCGCCTACCCGTCGGGCTTCGGCACCGACGGCCTGCCGACCTCGGTGCAGGTCGTGGGCAAGTGGGGCGCCGAGACCGACGTGTTGCGGATGGGTGCCCTGCTCGAGGGCGCTCGGCCGTGGGCGCAGCATCGCCCGCCGGCGCTCTGAAAAGCCGCTACGCGGGCAGCGCAGGCCGCGGGCCTTTGCTCTGCCATGGACGTTCTTCTAGGCTCCTCCCAATCATAAACAGGAGGAAGCTCATGCGTCTGATAGCGATTGTCGGGGCCCTTTTCGGGCTCGCTCTCGGGTCGGGAACGGCCCTGGCCCAGACGTTCGACAAGCCGGTCAAGATCATGGCGCCCTATGCGCCGGGCGGGAACATCGACGTCACCGCGCGCATCATCGCCGACAAGCTGCGCGAGGTGCTGGGCACCACCGTCATCGTCGAGAACAAGGCCGGCGCCAGCGGCATGATCGGCAGCGACATCGTCGCCCGCGCCGCGCCCGACGGCACCACCCTGCTGGTCTCGGCCAATTCGCTGGTCGCGGTGCCCGCCATCTACGGCAACGCGCCCTACGACTGGCGCACGGCGTTCACGCCGATCACCCACATCCAGCGCGTGCCGGCCGTCCTCGTCGTGCCGCCCAACTCGCCGATCAAGACGCTGGCCGACTTCATTGCCCTGGGCAAGGACGGCAAATTCGCGGTCGCCGATTCCGGCATCGGCACCACCAACCACCTGGCCATCGAGCTGATCGGCGAGGCCACCGGCACCAAGTACACGCTGGTCCACTACAAGGGATCGGGCGCCGCCATGATCGACGTCATGGCGGGCCAGGTGCCGGCCCAGGTCGACCAGCTCAACGCCGCCATCGGCAACATCAAGGCGGGCAAGCTGCGCGCCATCGCGGTGTCGTCCGACAAGCGCGTACCGCAGCTTCCCGACGTGCCAACCTTCAAGGAAAGCGGCGTAAAGGGTCTCGAGAACTTCACCTTCGCGACCTTCACCGGCCTGTTCGGCCCGGCCAAGATGCCGCCCGACGTGGTCGCGAAGATCAACGAGGCGATGGTCAAGGTCCTGAAGGATCCCGCCGTCGTCCAGCGTTTCGCCGACCTCACGGCCGAGGCCTATCCGACCACGCCGCAGGAGACCGCGGCCATGTTCGACGCCGAGGACAAGATGGTCGTCCCGCTCATCCAGAAGCTGAAGATCAAACCGGAGTAACCATATCGATGTCCCTGTTGCCGGCCACCATCACGCCCATCGTCCTGCTGCTGGTCTCCAACGTCTTCATGACGTTCGCCTGGTACGGGCACCTGAAGTTCACCGACAAGCCGCTGTGGCTGGTGGTGGTGGCAAGCTGGGGCATCGCCTTCGTCGAATACTGCTTCGCCGTTCCGGCCAACCGGTACGGCCATGCCGTCTATTCCGCCGCCGAGCTCAAGACCATGCAGGAGGTGATCACACTCACCGTGTTCGCTGCCTTCTCTGTCCTCTATCTCGGCGAACGCATCACCTCGAACCACCTCGTCGGCTTCGCGATGATCTGCGGCGGCGCCTTCTTCATCTTCAAGGGCCCGCTGCCGTCGTGGTGAGCAGGGTCGCCACAAGCGGATCTGCCGCACACAGAAGTGGCGGCGCGGCGGCCTCCCAGTGCCTTCATCACCCTCCGCCGAATGCGATGGCGATGCGATAGGTGAGGAAGGCCGCCACGTACGCCAGCGCCAGCATGTAGAAGAACGTCACCCACAGCCAACGCCAGCCGCCGGTCTCGCGGCGGATGACGGCCAGCGTCGAGGCGCATTGCGGGGCGAACACGTACCAGGCCAGGAAGGCCAACGCCGTGGCGAGGCTCCATTGCGAACTGAGAGCCTGGGCGATCTTGTCGGTGGCTTCCTCGCCGCCGCTGATCGCGTAGATGGTGCCGAGCGAGCCGACCGCGACCTCGCGCGCCGCCATGCCGGGGATCAGCGCGACGTTGATCTGCCAGTTGAAGCCCAGCGGCTCGGTCAGCGGCTGGATCGCCGTGCCGATCCGGGCGGCCAGGCTGTAGTTGATCGCGGGCTCGCTCGCGCCTTCGGGCGGCTGCGGGAAGGAGGCCAGCACCCAGATCAGGATCATCATCGACAGGATGATCGTGCCCGCGCGCTTCAGGAAGATGGTGGCGCGCGTCCACAGGCCGATGGCGAGGCTCTTCGCCTGCGGCAGCTTGTAGTCGGGCAGCTCGAGCATGAACGGCTCGCCCGACTTGCCGCGCCAGATCAGCCGCTTGACCACGAACGACACGGCGAGCGCGCTGGCGATGCCCAGCGTGTAGAGGCCGAACATCACCAGCCCCTGCAGGCCGACGAAGCCCCAGACCTCGCGGTCGGGAATGAACGCCCCGATGATCAGCGTATAGACCGGGATGCGCGCCGAGCAGGTCATCAGCGGCGCCACCAGGATGGTCGTCAGGCGATCGCGCCGGTCGTCGATCACGCGCGTGGCCATCACACCCGGGATGGCGCAGGCGAAGGAGGACAGGAGGGGGATGAAGGCGCGCCCGTGGAGGCCGGCGCCGCCCATGATGCGATCCATCAGGAAGGCCGCGCGCGCCATGTAGCCCAGATCCTCCAGCAGGAGGATGAAGAAGAAGAGGATCACGATCTGCGGCAGGAACACGATCACGCTGCCGACACCGCCGATCAGCCCGTCCTTCAGGAAACTCTTCAGCAGGTCCGGCAGGGGCAGGCGCGCGACGAGGTCGCCGAGGAAATGGAAGCCCGCCTCGATCGCGTTCATGCCGGGTTCGGCCCAGGCAAAGACGGCCTGGAACATCACGAACAGGATGGCGAGCAGCACGACCAGTCCCGCCACCGGATGCAGAAGGACGGCGTCGACGCGCGTCGTGAGGCTGTCGGGCTTGCCTTGTCCCTTGACCACGGATGCAAGGATGCGATCCGCCTCTTTCTGGGCACGGCGCAAGGCCGTGGCGTCGGGCGTGGTCCAGAGCGTGCCGGT
>JBILYJ010000319.1:0-6112 GCA_044377795.1 Reyranella sp.
CCCGTGGCACGGCGAGGAACGCGTCGCCGGCCGGCCGCGTGTAGACGACGGCGCCGCCCATGAAATAGGCCGAGGCTCCCGGCACGGCGAGCAGCGCCGCCGAGATCAGACCGCCGGCCGACGATTCGGAAATGCCGACGGTCTCTTTGCGGGCCTTGAGTTTTTCGCCGACGCGTTGGGCGAGCGGGAGCAGGGAGTCCATCGGGTCAGTCCTTCTTCATGAAGATGTCGAGGACCAGCGGCACCTGCCGGCCCATCCAGATCGCGCGGTCGCGATGATCCTCCAGATCGTGCCCGGTGTTGGGATGAATGAACACCGTAAGTTCACCGCGGTTCAGGGTCAGCCATGACAGGATCGGCTCGAACTGCTCGTTCTTCAGGGCGACCTGGTAGCTGAAGTGTGGATGCGGCCCGACCGGCTTCTCGTGGAAGCGGCCCATCTCGATCGGGAAGGTCTTCTCGATACGCTCGCGCAACGCCCACGCCGCGTCTCGCGAGGCGGCGTCGAAATAGACGTGTGCGTGCCAGTCCTTGATTTGATCCTTATTCATGACATTCACCACAATGCGCTTCACAACCCGCCTGTCGGAACCCAGAGCCGTTCCCCGAGCGGAGCAGGCTTGCTAGGGTCTGACATCATGAACTTCGATTTCTCCGACGACCAGAAGCTGCTCAAGGAGCAGGTTCGCAAATTCCTCGCCGACAAGTGCCCCACCAAAGTGGTGCGGCGCGTGCTCGACGGCAACGAAACCCATGCGGAAGATGTCTGGAAAGGCCTCGTCGATCTCGGCGTGCCGGCCCTCGGCATTCCCGAGGAGTATGGCGGGATGGGCCTGTCGCCGCTGGAGGTCTGCGTCGTCGCCGAGGAGATCGGCCGCGCCGCCGCGCCGGTGCCGTTCGACAGCTCGGTCGTGCTGGCGACCGAAGCGCTGAAGCTCGCGGGCTCCGACGCGCAGAAGAAGAAGTGGCTGCCCGAGCTCGCGTCGGGCAAGGCGATCGGCACGCTGGCCATCGCCGAAGGTGCGCAGCCGCCGAAGCCGCGGAACATCCGCACGACCTTCGGCGGCGGCCGTCTCAACGGCAAGAAGCTGCCGGTGACCGATGGCGAGGCCGCGACCTTCGCCATCGTGCTCGCCAATACCGGAGGCTCGGGCGATCGCGCCGTGTCGCTGGTCCTCGTCGATCTCCGCCAAGCGGGCGTTACGAAGAAGCGTATCGAGACGATCGATCCGGCGCGCAAGCATGCCGAACTCACGTTCGCCGACGCCACCGCCGAGCTGCTGGGCGGCGAGGGCGAGGGCTGGCGCCTGCTCGAGCGGCTCTACGATGCGGCGGCGGTCTACTTCGCGTTTGCCCAGGTGGGCGGTGCGGAAGCAGCGATGTGGATGGCGCGCGACTATGCGCTGCAGCGTCAGGCCTTCGGCCGTGCGATCGGTTCCTACCAGGCGATCAAGCACAAGCTCGCGGACTGCTATGTGAAGCTCGAGCTGGCGCGCTCCAACGCCTATTACGGCGCGATGATGCTGACCGAGGGCGGCGCCGACCTGCCGCTTGCGGCGGCCGCGGCGCGCATTGCCGCGACCGACGCCTACGACTTCGCGGCCAAGGAGAACATCCAGACGCATGGCGGCATCGGCTTCACCTGGGAGGCCGACACGCAGTTCCACTATCGCCGCTCGCGCCTGCTGGCCCTGTCGATCGGCGGTCCGATGGCCTGGAAGGACAAGCTGGTGACCCGTCTCGAACAGAAGAACGCGGCCTAGGAGGGAACGATGGATTTCAACGACACCCAGGAAGAAGCCGCCTTCCGTCAGGAAGTGCGCAGCTGGCTCGACGCCAACGCCACGCGCAAGAGCGACGACACGCAGAGCAATCGCGCGCGCAACGACGATCCCGGCCTGCTGCAGAAGGCCAAGGAGTGGCAGGACAAGAAAGCCAAGGCCGGCTACGCGCGCATGACCTGGCCCAAGGAGTTCGGCGGCCGTGGCGCTTCGCCGATCCTGCAGGTGATCTACCAGCAGGAAGAAGCGAACTACCTGGTGCCGCTCGGCTTCTTCGACATCGGGCTGGGCATGTGCATCCCGACGATGATGGCCTATGCCAAACCCGAGCAGCTGCAGCGTTATGTGAAGCCGGCGCTGCACGGCCAGGAAATCTGGTGCCAGCTCTTCTCCGAGCCGGCGGCCGGCTCCGACGTGGCGGGCATCCGCACCAAGGCCGAGCGTGACGGCGACGACTGGATCATCAACGGCCAGAAGGTCTGGACGTCGGGCGCGCACTATTGCGACTTCGGCATCGTGATCACGCGCACGGATCCGAATGTCCCCAAGCACGCCGGTCTCACCATGTTCTTCCTCGACATGAAGACGCCGGGCGTCGAGGTCCGTCCGATCAAGCAGATGTCGGGCGGCGCCAACTTCAACGAAGTGTTCTTCACCAACGTCCGCATCCCCGACAGCCAGCGCCTGGGCAAGGTGGGCGAGGGCTGGAAGGCCGCGCTCACCACGCTGATGAACGAGCGTCTCGCCGTCGGCCTGCCCTCGGGCGGCCTCGACATCGACGAGCTGATGGAGCTGGCGCGCGAGACCGAGCTGGAAGACGGCGCGGCGATCCGCAACCAGCAGGTCCGCTCGAAGATCGCCGAATGGTACGTGCAGCAGCAGGGCCTCAAGCTCACGCGCTACCGCACGCTGACCGCGCTCTCGAAGGGCCAGACGCCGGGTCCTGAATCCTCGATCATCAAGATCGTGGCGGCGCCCAAGATGCAGGACATGGGCGCCTTCGCCATGGAGCTGATGGGCCATGCCGGAATCATGAAGGAAGACGTGCCCTTCGCGGCCGGCTTCCAGGCGCAGTGGATCGGCGGCGCCGGCTTCCGCATCGCCGGCGGCACCGACGAGATCCTGCGCAACATCGTGGCCGAGCGGGTGCTGGGACTGCCGGCCGACATTCGTGTCGACAAAGACGTGGCTTTTAACCAGCTCGGGAAGAAGTAGGCCCTCATTTCCTCCCCTTCGCGGAGCCCGCGAAGGGGAGGTGCCCTCGTCATACGAGGGCGGAGGGGTCAGGGCCGCAGCAAGAATTCTTATCTATTCTGCTTGGTGTGGGCTCTCGCGCTTGATTACAAGCGCTGCCGCCCACCGCTCTCAAACAACGTCAACGTTGTTTGAGAGCCCACTCCGTATACTTCTTCGCCTGTGCCTGCGTGTCGGCGTAGTACTTCGCGTATTCCGCGCCGACCATCGGCTTCAATGCGAGCCCGACCGCGTCCATTTTCTGCAGCATCTCCGGCGAATTGATCGCCTTCAGGAACGCTGTCTCGATCACCTTCACGATGTCAGCCGGCGTGCCCTTGGGCGCGCCGACGCCGCGTGTCGAGGAGGAGATGATCGTCGGCATGCCCAGTTCCTTGGTGCAGGGCACCTGGGGCAGGAACTTGGAGCGCTCGCTGTCGGTGACGGCCAGGCCGCGCACTTCGCCGGACTGGACGCGCTTGAAGACGCCGCCGACATTGTCGAAGGCGCAGTCGACGTGGCCGCCGAGCACGCCGGTGATCTGCTGCGCGCCACCGTCGAAGTGGACGATGCGGAACTCGCACTTGGCGACCTCCTGGACCATCAGGATGGCGAGATGGTCGTCGCTCAGGATGCCGGTGGTACAGGCGCTGATCTTGCCGGGGTTCTTGCGCGCCGCCTCCGTCAGGTCCGCCAGCGTCTTGTAGGGGCTGTCGCCCTTCACCCAGATCAGGCCGGGATCGAGCACCTGGTTGATGATCGGAATGAAGCTGTCGACGTTGAACGCGGCCTTGCGCTCGGGATCGAGGATGATGGTGTTGACCGCCGGCAGGTTGAGGAAGCCCAGCGTGTAGCCGTCGGGGCGGGCGCGGGCGACTTCGGTGAAGCCGATCTGGCCGCCGGCGCCGGCCTTGTTGACGACGGTGATCGTCTGGCCGAGGTCCTTCTCGGCGGCGGCCGCCAGGATGCGGGCGCCGACGTCGGTGCTGCCGCCGGCGGGAAAGGCGACGACCAACTGGACGGCGCGGCGTGGATAGTTCTGCGCGAGGGCGGGGCTGGCGACGGCCGCGGCGGCCGTGGCGGCGAGCAGGGTGCGGCGACGAATGAGCATTTTATCCTCCCTTTGTTGACGACTGGAACGCGTTACTCGATGTCGCTCTCCCTGAGCGGCGCCAGCGAGCGCGGCTTGAACAGCAGGAAGGCGATCACGATCACCGGAATCGTGAGCAGGGCGAGGGCGACCGGACGGTCGAGGAAGATGGCGAAGCTGCCGCCCGAGATCTCGAGCGTCGTTCGCAGCGATCTTTCCATCATCGGGCCCAGGATCAGCGCCAGGATCGCCGGCGCGATCGGGAAGTCGAGCTTGCGCAGCAGGTAGCCCAGGATGCCGAAGCCCAGCATGACCCAGACGTCGAACAGGCTCTGCTTAAGGCCATAGGCGCCGATCACGCAGAAGATCAGCACGCCCGCGCACATGTAGCTGAACGGAATCTTGAGCAGCTTGGCCCACAGGCCGACCAGCGGCAGGTTGAGGATCAGCAGCAGCGCATTGCCGACGAAGAAGCTGGCGATCACCGTCCACACCAGCGCCGGCTGCTCCTTGAACAGGAAGGGGCCCGGCGTGATGCCGTTCACGATGAAGGCGCCCATCAGCACCGCGATGGTGGGCGAGCTGGGAATGCCGAGCGCCAGCAGCGGCACCATCGAGGCGTTGGCATAGGCATTGTTGGCGGTCTCGGCCGAGGCCACGCCCTCGATCGCCCCCTTGCCGAAGCGCTCCGGCGTCTTGGAAACGCGCTTCTCCAGCACATAGGCCATGAAGGTCGGCACGATGGCGCCGACGCCGGGGATGAGGCCCAGCACGAAGCCCACGACGGTGCCGCGGCCGATCGCGCCCACCGACTGGCGGCACTCCTGGCGGGTCGGCATCCAGCTCTTGAGCTCCGCCTCGACCATGTGGGTCTGGCGCTTCTCGGCCGCCAGCAGCAGCTCGGCGACGCCGAACAGGCCCATGACCACGGGCACGAAGCCGATACCGTCGTAGAGTTCCTCGACGCCGAAGGTGAAGCGTGGGGCGCCACGCACCGGATCGACGCCGATCATCGCGAAGAGGAGCCCGATCACCGTCATGAGCAGGGCGGCCATCATGTTGTTGCCGGCGAGGCCGACGACCAAGCAGAGGCCGGCAACCATGAGGGCGAAGAACTCCGCCGGCCCGAACTTCAGCGCCAGCGAGGCGAGCGGCATGGCGACCGCGACCAGCGCCACGGTGGCCAGCGTGCCACCCACGAAGGAGCCGATGGCGGCGATGCCCAGCGCCGATCCGGCGCGGCCCTGCTTGGCCATCTGATGCCCGTCGATGCAGGTCACGACGGAGGCCGCTTCGCCCGGCACGTTGATCAGCACCGAGGTGATGGTGCCGCCGTACATGGCGCCATAGTAGATGGCGCAGAGCATGATGATGGCGCCGGTGGGGTCGAGGCTGAAGGTGAGCGGGATCAGGATGGCCGTGCCCGCCGCCGGTCCGAGGCCGGGCAGCACCCCGATCAGTGTCCCCAGCATGCAGCCCACGAAGGCGTAGAGGAGATAGCCGGGCGTCAGCGCCGCCGCGAAGCCCTGGAGCAGATGGCCGAGGGCTTCCATGCGCTTAGATCCCGAACTGGCCGGTCGGCAGGAGAACGTCCAGCCACGTGGTGAAGAGGTAGTAGACACCGAAGCTGCCGAGCACCGCGAAGACGGCGATGATCCACCAGCGACGCTCGCCCAACGCGATCACGAGGGCGGCATTGAAGACCAGCATGGCGAGGCGGAAGCCCACGAACTCCATCGCGATGGTGACCGCCGCCAGCAGCCCCACGATGGCGAAACAGCGCAAGGCACCCCATCCATGCGGCAGGATGCGAACCTCCTCGACCGATGCGTCGGTGGCCGGCCGTGGCTCGCGCCAGACCGACACGAGCAGGGCAAGCGAGAGGACGATGCCGATCAGCGCCAGCCAGAACGGAAAGAAGCCCGGGCCGGGGCCCAGGCGGTCGGTCAGCGACAGCAACAATGATTGCCAGAGTGCGAAAAGGCAAAACGCCAGCATCGCACCCGTC